>DASWMK010000025.1 GCA_036399815.1 Acidimicrobiales bacterium | reverse complement strand
CGACCCAGGCGCCGGGCGCGGCGGCGCCGGTGAGGTCGAGCATGGCCCTGGCGGCGTCCACGGCCAGCACCGGGCGGCCGAGCACGCCGGTGTAGCCGCCGGCGCCGCACCCGAGGTCGGCCACGGGCCGGCCGGCCCGGGCCGCCAGCGCCTCGGCCCGGTCCCGCTCGCGGGGCGGCCGGCTGGCCTGCCAGGCGCCGGCCGACGCCTCGTAAACCTCGACCGTCGCCCGGTCCACGGCGTCAGGCGCCGGTGGCCGCGCCGCCGCCGGCGTCGCGGAGGCGGCCGTGCAGGCGGCGCATGCCGGCCAGCCAGCGCTCCCGGTCCTCGGCCCGGCGGCGCTCGTAGTCGGCCACCTCGGGGTGGGGGAGGATCAGGAACCGCTCGTCGCGCAGCCCGTCGACCACGGTGGCGGCCACCTCGTCGGGCTCGACCACCCGGCCGGCCGCCATCACCGCGGCCATGGCCGGGGACCCGGCGGCGTCGCCCATGAGCATGTTGGTGTTGACCCCCTGCGGGCACAGGCACGAGACCCGGATGCCGTCGTCCGCGTGGGTGATCGACAGCCACTCGGCCAGGGCGACGACGGCGTGCTTGGTCACCGTGTAGGGCGCGGCGCCGAGGTTGGTGAGCAGGCCGGCGGCGGACGCGGTGTGGAGGAGGTAGCCGCCGCCCCGCGCCGCCATCGAGGGGATGACGGCCCTGGCCAGCCACACGTGGGCCATCACGTTCACGTCCCAGGCCCGCTGCCAGTCGTCGTCGGACGTCTCGACCCCGCCGCCGACGGCGATCCCGGCGTTGGCGCAGGCGAGGTCGATGGGGCCGAGCTCGGCCTCGGCCCGGCGGACGGCCTCGGCCACGTCGTCCGGCCGGCCCACGTCGGCGGCGATCCCGAGGCCCCCGACGTCGGCGGCCACCGCCTCCGCGGCGGCGCCGTCGACGTCCACGCAGGCCACGCCGGCCGCGCCCTCGGCCGCGAACCGCCGGCACAGGGCCCGGCCGATGCCGTTCCCGGCCCCGGTGACGAGGACGACCTTCCCGGCGAGCTCCACGGGCGGATGCTAGGGCCGGGTGGTGCCGGCGGCGGCCCGGAGGGTGGCGTCGACGACGGCCATGCGGTCCGGGCCCCAGGGCAGCGGCATCAGGATCGGGACCTCCACGCCGGCGTCGACGTACTCGGCGACGGTCGCGGCCACCGTCGCCTCGTCGCCCATGACGTCGATGGCGTCGACCATCCGGTCGGACACGGCGGCCAGGGCGCCGTCCCGGTCGCCGGCCCCGTGGCGGGCCCGGATCTCGGCCACCTCGGCGCCGAAGCCGGCCCGCTCGAAGCTGCGGGCGTAGGCGTCGACGACGGCGTAGGAGAACAGGTCGCGCCGGGCGAGGTCGAGGCCGTCGGCCCGCTCGCACACCCCGGTGTGGACGTAGGCGTGGATGGTGGCGTCGCCGCCCTTCCGCACCTGCTCGACGGACCAGGGCACGTGGGAGGCGGGGAGGTAGTTGAGCAGCACGCCGTCGGCCACCTCGCCGGCCAGGCGGAGCATGCCCTCGTTGAGGGCGCCGACGACGACCTTGGGGCGCCGCTCGCCGAGGCGGACGCCGAGGCGGAACTTCGACACCGACCAGAACTCGCCCGAGAACGTCACCGGCTCCCCGGACAGGCAGGCCTCGAGCAGGGTGACGTACTCCCGCACCCGGGCGAGCGGGCGGTCGCCGTAGGGCACGCCGTGCCAGCGGCCGGTGACCACCGGCGACGAGATGCCGATGCCGAGGACGACGTCGGCGTCGGGGTGGAGGGCCTGGAGGGTCGCCCCGGCCATGGCCACGACCATCGGCGTGCGCAGCTGGAGGGCGATCACGCCGGTGCCCAGGCCGAGCGTCGGCGCCGCCGCGCCGGCCGCGGCGAGGGTGGCGAACGCCTCCGGCCCGGTCACCTCCGCCGTCCAGAACGACCGGTAGCCGAGGGCCTCGGCCCGCCGGGCCACCTCGGGGGCGGCCGCCGGACCGAGGGCCTGGAGGCTGGCGAAGGTCACGCCGAGCGGCGCGGAGGTCGGCATGGCGGCACCGTAGCGCGAGGCGAACACTCGACCTCAGGTCGAGGTCGAGGGTCAGAAGTGGCCGGCGACCTCGAGCTCGTAGTGGGCGGCCGTGCGGTCGGTGCCGACCGAGGAGACCCTGGCCTCGTAGGTCCCGCCGTCGTCGCCGCCGCAGTCCCGCTCCCGCACCCGCACCTCGGCGGGCGCCCCGTCGGCGCTGACCGCCGTGCCGAGGACGTCGCCGTCCCGCACCACCTCCAGCCGCTGGGCCACGCCGGCCGGCGCCGTCAGGGTGACGGTCACGGCGCCGTCGCAGAGCACCTGGAACCCGTCGGAGGCCTCGAACGGGAAGGTGTCGGTGTCCGCCGCGGGCACCAGGTTGGCGGTCAGCCGACCGGCGAGGACGGCGCCGTCGCTGCCGTCGGGCTCGGCCTCGCAGCCGTTGCCGGCCTCGCCGTCGTAGTCGGCGGTCGCGCCCGTGCAGCGGCGGCCGTCCGTGTTCGGGGCCGGCGGCCGGCCGCACGGCTGGTAGGGCAGGTCGGTGCAGGGCGGGACGGTGGTCGGGGCCACCGTCGTGGTCGTGGGCAGGGCGGCCGCCTCGGCCGGCTCGTCGCCGCCGACGGCCCGCACGGCGGCGACCGTCGCCACCGCCAGCCCGAGGCAGGCGGCGACCACGGCGACGACCAGGGCACCGGACCGGACGGCCGCGCCGCGGGACCGCACCGCCGGCCGGCGGGGCCGGGTGCCGGCCGGACCGCCGAGGAGGGCGGCGGCCGAGGGTCGGCGTTCGGGCTGGCGCTCGAGCATCGCCGCGAGCAGGCGGCGGAGCGCCGGCGGGAGCGAGCGGGGGAGGGGCTCGACCCGCCCGGCGGCGGCCCGCAGGAGCAGGGCGTGGGGGTCGCCGGTGCCGTACGGGGAGCGCCCGGTGGCGGCGTGGACCAGCGTGGCGCCGAGCGAGAAGACGTCGGCCGCCGGTCCCGGCCGCTCGCCCCTCGCCTGCTCGGGGGCCATGAACTCGGGCGTGCCGACCACCCAGCCGTGGGCGGTCAGCCCCGCCGTCACGTCGCCCGTCGACGCCACCCCGAAGTCGGCGAGGTGGGGGCGCCCGGTCCCGTCGAACAGCACGTTGGCCGGCTTCACGTCCCGGTGCACGACCCCGGCGCGGTGGGCGGCGGCCAGGGCGTCGAGGAGGTGGCGGGCCAGCCAGGCCACCTCGGCGGCAGGGAGGGGCCCGTCCCTCGCCACCCGGTCGGCCAGGCTGCCGCCGGGGAGGTAGGGCATGACGAGCACGAGGTCGCCGCCGTCGTCGAGCACGTCGAGGAGGCGGACGATGCCCGGGTGCGACAGGCGCCGGAGCACCTCGGCCTCGCGGCGGATGCGGGCCCTCGCCACGGCCAGCTCTCCGGGGCCGCCGGCCACCGCCACCCGCTTCAGCGCGACCGACGTGCCGCCCGGGCCGGTGGCGAGGTCGACGACGCCCATCCCGCCCCTCGCCAGGCGGCTGACCACCGTGTAGGGCACCGGGCCAGGTTAGGAGCATGACGACTGTGGACGACGGCGCCCGGGTAGGCTCGGCGGCACTCCGTGCCCGACGGTGCCCCAGGGTGACGACGTTCACGGAAGCGCAGCGGCCGTCGATGGCGTTGGGAGAGCCGATGACGCGAGTGGACGACCTGGAAGTGATCCGCGAGGCGCTGGCGCTGATCGACCGCGGCTTGGGCGATCTGCACCACCGTGAGCTGGTGTCCACCGACGAGGTGGCCGACCTGCTCCTCGACGTGCGGACGCTCCTGGCCCCCGCGGACGCGGGCGACGCCGACGACGAGCCGCTGGTGCCCTCCGCCTAGGTGCCGGCGGCCACCAGGTCCCGGTAGGCGGTCTCGAGGCAGGTCCGGAGGAGCTCGGGGTCCTCGATCGCGGCCGTGTCGATGTGTGCGGCCATGTCGAGGTTCCCGGCGCTCGACAGCAGGGTGAGGTTGAACGCCGTGCCCGCCGTCGGCCCGATGGGGTAGTTGGCGAGGATCTTGGCGCCCGCGATGTAGAGGTCGAAGGGGGCGCCGCGCACGTTCGACGCCGTGAAGTCGACGGTCTCCACCTGCGACCGGGCGGCGCGCACGAGCACGGACGTGGGCAGCAGGGCGACGACGCCGGCGAGGCCCTCGGCCAGGTTCAGCGCCCGCTCGCCCTTCACCGTCGAGAGGCGCTCCCGGACGGCGGAAAAGCGGGCCACCGGGTCCTCGATCCCGGCGGGGACCAGCACCCGGGCCGGGGTGAAGGCGTTGCCGCCGGCCGAGCCGTCGGTCCTCGTGCTCACCGGCATCGAGATGCGCAGCTCGTCGACCTCGACCCCGAAGTGGCGGTGGTAGGCGGCCGCCCCGCCGGCGGCCCCGCACACGAAGAAGTCGTTGATGCTGCCGCCGAGGCCCTTGGAGGCCCGCCGGGCGTCGTCGAGGGGCACCCGCAGCACCTCGATCCGGCGCCGCAGCGACCGCTCCGTCCACAGCGGCGAGCGGGCCCGCTCGGTGACGACCACCTGGCGGGCGAGCGACGAGGCGGCCTCGGCGACGGCGCCGGCCGTGGCCAGGAGGCGGCCGGGCGAGCGGGCCAGGCCGGACAGCTCCCGCGCCGAGCGGGCGCCGATGCCGACGGCCCGGCGGGCCTGGTGCCCGACCGTGTCGGCCAGGGCGGCGGCCAGGGTCCGCTCCGGTGCCGGCTCGACCGCGACCTCGACGGGCGCCGGCTCGGGGGCGTCGCGGGCGAGGTCCACGAACTGCTCGGACATGCGGACCCCGCCCTCGCCGTCGGTGACGGTGTGGTGGAGCTTCTGGATCATCGCCGCCCGGCCGCCCTCGAGGCCGTCGACGAGGACGAACTCCCACAGGGGGCGGGTCCGGTCGAACGGGTCGGCGTAGACGAGGGCGGCGAGGTCGAGCAGCTGGCGCTGCGTGCCGGGGGCGGGCAGGGCGAGGTGGCGGATGTGGAACGAGAGGTCGATGTCGGGGTCGTCGGCCCACTCCGGGGGCGCCAGCCGTCCGAGGCCGGGCACCACCCGCTGGCGCAGGCGGGGGACGACCTGGAGGGCGCGGGCCATGCGGCGCCGCAGGCGATCGGGGTCGGGCAGGCGGTCGAAGACGGTGACGTTGGCGATCGAGGCGGACAGGTGGGGGTCCTTCTCCACCGTCCACATGAGCGCCTCGACGTCGGTCATCCGGCGCCCACCCCGGATCTCCCGGTCGCTCACGGCGGCGAGGCTACCGGGGGATCGACGTGTGCTTGAACTCGTTCAGGTCGGTCCAGCCGGTGAGGAGGTCGAGGACGCGCTCGACGGACCGGGTGGCACGCTCGCCGTCGCCGGCCGGGCGGTCCATGAGCCGGACGAAGACGGCCTGGTCGCCGGCGATGAAGGTCGGCACCCCCCACACGCTGTGGGAGCCGGCCACCTCCTCGTGCTCCTTGCGCACCGTGTCGAGGGGCCAGCCGCTGTCGACCTCGGCGAGGACGGCGTCGGCGTCGAGCCCCGCGTCGGCCAGGGCGGCGGCCACGACGGCGCGGTCGTTGAGCTGGCCGCCGAGGTCGTGGCGGGCGGCGAAGAGGCGGCGGTGGGCGTCGAGGAAGCGCTCGGGGTGGCGGTCGCGGACGACGACCCCGGCCCGTAGGGCGAGCAGGCCGCTGTCCTTGTCCGGGTCGTCCCAGACGTCCGGCTCACCCTCGGCCACGTGGACCTGGCCGAGCGAGAACGGCACCCAGCGCACCTCCCAGTCGGCCCCTGCCCCGAGGGCGTCGAGCACGTGCTCGGACGCGTTCCGGGCGAACGGGCACCGGTAGTCCCAGGTGATGGCGAACTGGCGGGTCGGCATGTCCGGGATCAACCGGTCGGCGACGGCCGGGATTCCGGCAACCGCCAGGCGCGACGGGCGACCCGGCCCACGACCACGCCGATCAGCGCGCCGCCGACGACGTCGGACGGGTGGTGGATCTTCACGTGCACGCGGCTGGCGGCGACGACGGCGGCCAGCAGGTACCAGAGGGGCCAGGCCCGGCTGCCCTCGGCCAGCAGGCCGGCGGCGGCGACGGCCGAGCTGGCATGCCCGCTCGGGAAGCTGCTCGACCTCGGCCGGCGCAGCCGGTGGGGGCGGGACTGCTCCCACACCGGGCGGGACCGGTTGAACAGCGACTTCACCCCCATGTTGACGAGGACCGACTCGATGCCGAGCGTCCCCGAGAGGCGGAGGGCGGCGACGAAGTCGCGGTCGGACCGCAGGCCCCTGGCGCAGCCGATCATGTGCCAGAGGACGCTGAAGTCGCCGAGCTCGGACGCGGTGTAGAAGACCCGGTCGATCGCGGGGCGGCCCCGGAGGTGGCGGTCGAAGGCCCGGTCGACGGTGGCGTCGAACCAGGCGACCCGGCGGCGGAGGGGCGGGGGGAGCACGGCCCGCCCCGGCACCATCTCCCGGCGGGGCTCTCCGGGCTCGGGGCCGGGGTGGATCGGGGGGCGGGCGACCGGCGACGACGACGCCGACGGCTCGGTCGGGTTGAGCGGCGGCACGGTCAGGTCCTGGTGAGCTCGCGCTCGCCGGCCGGGTCCGGGGCGGTGCCGCCCTGGCCGGGCACGGCTGGCCCGGCGATCGGGACCGGGACCGGCACGGCGGCGGACAGCGGCGCAGCGTCTCGGGGCACGGCCGGCCCGGCGACCGGCACAGGGACGGGGGCGGGGGCGGGGGCGGGGGCGGAGACGCCGGGGACGGCTGGCCCGGCGACGGCGGCCGGGACCGGCCCGGCCACGGCGGCGGGCACGGGCGCACGGTCGCGGCGCACGTCCGGCCCGGAGACCGGCGCCGGGACGGGCACGGCCGGCCCGGCGACGGCGACCGGGACGGGCATGGCGGCGGGCACGGGCACGGCGGCGCCGGGGGCGGCCGGCTCCGCGGGGGGCGACGTCGTTGCCGTCAGCGGGAGCGGGGGCTGGCCGGCGAGGAGCTCGGCCCTCGCCGCCGCCGGGTCGCCGCCCCAGGCCGGGCACCAGGTGCGGAACGAGCACCACTCGCACACGTGCGACGGCCGGGGGCGGAAGTCCTCGGTGGCGCAGGCCCGCTCGACGGCCCGCCACACGGCGGCCACCTTGCCCCGCCAGCCCTTCGTGGACTGGGCCGACGGCCGGGCGATGATCGCCACCGGCTCCCGCAGGTAGAGCAGCTGCACCCGGGACGGCCGGCGGCCGAAGAACTCCTCGCAGAGCAGGGCGTAGAAGTGGACGCCGCCGAGGCGGGCCTGCTCCTGGCGCACGCCGGGCACGGCGCCGGTCTTGTAGTCGGTGACGACGAGCTCGCCGTCCTCGTCCAGCTCCAACCGGTCGATCACGCCCCGGAGCCGTACCCCGCCGACCTCGGCCTCCAGCCGCAGCTCCAGGCCGATCGGGCGCACGGTCCTCGGGTCCTCGATGCGGAAGTACCTGGCCAGCAGCTCGCCCGCCTCGGCCACGAACGCGGCCTCGCCCTCCTCGTCGAGCCCGAGGGCGACCAGCTCGGGGTCGTCGCGCAGGGAGGCCAGCGCCTCGGCCAGGCAGGCGTCGGCGGCGGCCGGCACCCGCTCCTCGGGCGGCCGGCAGAACAGGCGCTCGAGGGCGGCGTGGACGAGCGTGCCCCTGGTGGCGGCGACGGAGGGGGCCTCGGGCAGGTGCTCGATGGCCGAGAACCGGAAGGCGAGGGCGCAGTCGGTGAACGCGGCGACCTTCGAGGGGGAGAGGGTCCTCGGCACCGGCAACGCCATGGCGTCACAGTACGCACGGGGTGTGACAGCGACGGCGGACCCCCGCACCGGTCCTGGCGCCTCCCGCGAGTACCCTCCGCACCCGACCATGGAGGGTGACGGGAGTGGCCGGGAGGTGAACGCGACGGGTGGCCCCGAGGGCCGGCGCTTCCTGTTCGTGTGCGGCCTGCACCGCAGCGGGACGACGATCGTCACCAACGCCCTGCGCGAGCACCCGGCGATCAGCGGGTTCCGCGACACCGGGGAGCGGGAGGACGAAGGGCAGTTCCTCCAGTCCGTCTACCCGGTCGCCCGGGTCTACGGCGGCCCCGGCAAGTTCGCCTTCGACCCGCAGTCCCACCTGACCGAGGACAGCCCGCTCGCCACGCCGGAGAACGCCGGGCGCATGTTCGAGGAGTGGTCCCGCCACTGGGACCTGTCCCGGCCGGTCCTCATGGAGAAGTCGCCGCCCAACCTCACCAAGGCCCGGTTCCTCCAGGCGCTGTTCCCCGACTCGTGGTTCCTCGTCGTCACCCGCCACCCGGTGGGGGTGACGTACGCGACCTTCACCCGGCGGCCGAAGCGGACGAGGTTCCTCGAGGTGATGGAGCACTGGGTCCACGCGCACGAGGTGTTCGAGGGCGACCTCCCGCACCTGCGGCGCGTGCTGGTGCTGCCCTTCGAGCGCTTCGTGGCCGACCCCGACGCCGCCCTCCACGGCGTGCACGAGTTCGTCGGGGTGGAGCCGGTGCCCAACCGGCTGGCGATCAAGCGGGACACCAACGAGCCCTACTTCGCGATGTGGCGGGAGCTCGTGGCCCAGCGGTGGAAGGGGCGGGGGGCCAGGGCGCTGGCCGACCGCCTCGAGCCGAGGGCCCGGCGGTTCGGCTACAGCTTCGAGGACCTCGACCTCGTCGGCCCCGCGCCCGCGCTGGCGGCGGCCGGCCGGGCCTGAGCGTCCCCCGACGGGAGGAACGTGGAGGTCTACTTCAGCACCGTGGTCCGCGGCGCCCCGCTGGAACGGGGTGGCGCCCTCGTGCGCCTCGACTGGGACGCCAAGCGGGTGCTCGGCGAGGTCCCGGTCGTGCCGACCGACCCGGCCGTCCGGGACCCGAACCCGAGGGGCGGGGCGCGAGGCGGGCGGGGGGTCCAGCTGGTGGACGACGGCGTGATGGTCGGCTCGTACCACACGCTCTTGTTCTTCTCCCGGGACCTCGAGCCCGAGCGGCGGATCACCCACCCGCTGCTCGCCGGCATCCACGAGACCCACCTGCTGCCCGACGGGCGGCTGTGGGTGGCGGCGACGGCCATCGACGCCGCCCTGCTCGTCGACCTCGACAAGGGTGACGTGGTCGACAGCCGCTGGCCGCGGGAGTCGCCGGCGCTCCAGCTCCGCCTCGGGGTCACCCCGCTCGACATCGACAAGGACGCCGACAACCGCCAGAAGTGGCTGCTGCGGCCCGAGCGGTCGGACTTCAGCCACCTCCACCTCAACGCCGTGTGCCCGTGGCAGGGCCACCTCTACGCCCTCTGCACCCACCCCGGCGTGATCGTCGACCTCGACCGCGAGGAGGTCGTCATCGAGGACCGGCGCCTGAAGGGCGCGCACAACCTCACGATCCTCGACGACGGGACGGCGCTCACCAGCGGCACGACCAGCCACTCCGTCGAGGTCTGGGACCTGGCCGGGCGGCGGTCCGTGCGCAGCATCGAGCTGACGTCGTTCGGCTGGGTGAAGTCGCTCGTGCGCCGGCACATGGTGTCGTTCACGGCCCGGCGGGTGGTCGCCAAGCTCGGCATCGGCCAGGCGAGGGCCCATCCGCTGTTCATCAGGGGCCAGCAGGTGCTCGGCGACGAGGTCCTCGTCGGCCTGGCGCCGGCCAGCATCCTGCTCGTCGACTGGCGGAGGGGCGCGCTGGTCGACGCGTACCAGCACTCCGACGACGTGGAGGCCTGCGTCCACGGCATCGCCGCCGCCTGACGCCCCCGTGGCCGCCCGCCCGCCCGACGCCCGGCGCCGGGGCTCCGTCCTCGGGCTGACCTTCGCCATCGCCCTCGCCGCGCCGCTCGGCCTGATCACCGGCCCGCTCGTGGCCAGGGCGATCGGCCCGGTCGGCCGCGGCGAGGTGGCGAGCGGCACGGTGTTCGGGACCCTCGCCTGGCAGGTCCTCGGCCTCGGCCTGCCGTGGGCCGTCGGCCGCCGGGTGGCCGCCGAGCCCGGCCGGCTGCGCGCCCTGCTGGGCAACGCCGCCCGCTACTGCCTGGTGGTGACCCCGCTCGCCATCGCCCTCGCCTGGTTCCTCGTCGAGGGCCCGCTCGACGGGCTGAGCACGGCCGCCGCCGTCGGCGCCTTCGTGCTGATCGCCGTCGCCCCGCTCAACATCTTCTCGAACGTGCAGCAGGCCGCGCTGGTGGCCGAGGGCGCGCTTCGGCCGATGTCGATGCTGCGGGCCTCGCCGATCCTGTTCAGCGCCGCCGTCGTCATCGGGTGCGCGATCACCGGGACCCTGAGCGTCGGGACCTACCTGGCCGCCACGATCGGCGCCGGGCTGCTCGTGAACGCGCTGACGTGGCGGTTCCTCCCGACCCGGCCGAGGGGCGCCGAGCCCTACCGCCCGCTGCTCTGGTTCGGGATCCGCAGCGCCGGCGGCCAGCTCGCCGCCTACGGCAACAGCTACCTGGACCAGGCCATCCTCGCCGTGGCCGTCGGCCCCCGCCAGCTCGGGCTGTACGCCGTGGCCGCCACCGTCGCCAGCGTCCCCCTGAGCTTCGGGCAGGCGCTCGCCGCCCGGGCCTTCGGCGACGTCGGCCGGGCCTCCGGCGCGGACCGGTGGGAGCAGGCCGGCCGCTACCTGCGCCTGGCCCTGCTGGTCGGGGTGGCGGCGTCGGCCGCGATCGCGCTCACCGGGCCGTTCCTCGTGCCCCTGCTGTTCGGCCGGCCTTTCCGCGGGTCGGTCGTCCCGCTGCTGATCCTGCTGCCGGGCACGGCCGCGCTCGGGATGGGGCTGACGGCCATGCGGATCCTGAACGCCGTCGACCGGCCGGGCGCCTCGAGCATCGCCGAGGGGTCCGGGTTCGTGGTGACGGCCGTCGGCCTCGCCGTGGCCGTCCCGCTGGCCGGGATCAAGGGCGCGGCGATCGTGTCGACCCTGGCCTACTGGACGAGGATCGCCGTCCAGCTCCGGGTGCTGCGCAAGGAGGGGCTCGGGTCGGTGCGGCCCCGCTGGTCGGACGTGCGGTCGATGGTCCGCATGGGCCTCGACCTCGCCGTGCGCCACGTGCCGTTCGGTCCGAAGGGCCGCCACCGCCGCAAGGGCGGGCGCCGGCGACCGGGCGGCCGGGGCGGCCGGGGCGGTCAGGGCGGTCGGCGTCCCGGCGGCAGCAGGCCGGCGATGGCGGCCCCGACGACCTCGACCGACATCGCCTCGTCGTAGAAGGCGGCGGCCCGCCGGCCGGCCTCGGCCCTGGCCGCCGGGTCGTCCCGGAGGCGGGCGAGCGCGGCCGCCAGCGCCGCCCCGTCGGGCGGGACGACGGTGACGGCGCCCTCGTCGACCAGCCGGTCCCAGCGGAAGGGACCGTCGACGGACACGACCGGGCAGCCGTGGGAGACGGCGGCGGCGAGCGTCCCCTTGCGGCACGACGGCCCCTGCTCGTTCGGGAGGACGACGGCGCCGGCCGACAGCAGCGCCCGGCTGAACTCGAGGTAGGAGACGATCCCGGTGAACGAGACGGCGCCGTCGGGCAGGCCGGCGGCGGCGGCGAGGTCGGTCCAGCGGTCGGCGGCCGGCCGGCCCGGGCCGGGGGAGCCGAGCAGGACGAGGCGGCCCGGTCCGGTCGCCCGCAGCCGCACCAGGGCGTCGACGACGACGTCGGGGCGGGCGTAGTCGGCGCCGTGGTCGACGACCACGACCGGGAACCCGTCGCCGGTCGGCGGCCGCTCGCCGGGCACCGGGAAGTTCGAGAAGACGGGCAGGAAGTGCAGTGGCGTGCCGGCGGCACGGAGGAACGGGGCCAGGCGCCGGCGCCGGTGCTCGGTGGTGACGACGACGGCGTCGGAGCCGGCCAGCACCGGGGCCAGCAGGGCCGACGAGGCGACGGCGCTGGCCCTGACCGTCCACGGCTGGCCCGCCCAGCGGGGGGCGAGCTCGTGCAGCACGGTCACGACGTGGGCCCCCCTCGCCCGGGCGACCAGCCCGAACAGGACGCCGGGCCCGGGGAGGCCCCGCCACCCCATCGAGATCGGGGCGTAGTTCCACACCACGCTCGTGCCCCGCCGCAGGCGGAGCGCGGCCCACAGGAAGCGCAGGTTGGCGCCGAGGCACATGGCCAGGCGGGCGCCGTCGTTCAGCTGCCAGCGGACGACGGCCGGGCGGCCCCGGCGGCGCAGGTCGGCGGCGAGGAGCTCGCCGTAGTCGCGCATGCCGCCGGGGCCCGGCGGGATCACCCCGCAGACGACGACCGGCGGCCCCCCGGCCGCGGTCACGTGTAGCCGAACCGCTCCAGCTCGCGGGCGGCCAGCTCGGTGGCCCTCGCCACCTCGGCGGCGTCCCGGCGCCGGTGGACCCCGATGGACTTCGTGTGGCCGGTGCCCAGGCGCTGGCGCACCCCCCGGTTGGGCTCGTGGCCGAGGAAGCGGGCGACCGACGCGCCGACCGCCTGCGGGTCCCGCATGAGCTCCTCGTAGCGGACGGTGAGCACCCGGTCGGCGGGGGCGCCGTCGTAGGCGTCCGCGCAGCGGCGGACCATCTCCTTCCACATCCACACGCCCCGCAGGTACGGGGTGGCGGCGAGGAACTCGTCCTCCTGGCCCTCGCCCACCCACCACGGCACGTAGCGGTGGTCGACCTTGCGCCCGAGCGGCGCCTCGGTGGTGTCGAGCGAGGCCAGCTTGTCGTCGGTCAGCACGCCGTACTTGCGCTCCAGCGAGTCGGCGCAGTCCCGGCCGTCGCGGTGGATGTGCACGACCCTCGTCCCGGGCAGGGCTCGCGCCGCGAACTCCGGGGCGAAGGCGAGGAAGGGCTCCTTGTAGACGACCGTGCGGATGGCCCGCCGGTCGCGCAGGGTGGCGACCAGCTCGGGGGTCGACAGGTTGCGCTTCAGCCACTCGCCGGCGGCCCACCCCCGCGAGTGCAGGACGTGGTCGCGGAAGAACTCGAGCGAGAAGCGCAGCGACCGGTCGAGCAGGTGGTCGAGCTCGGCCGACGTGGAGGTGGCGGCCAGGTGCGCCATCTCGGGCGGGTAGATCAGGCCGGACACGACCTCGGCCCCGTCGAGGGGCTGGAGGGCTCGCATGAGGAACGTCGTGCCCGACCGGGGGCACCCGAGGATGATGGCGTAGTCGGTCACGACGGCGGGCGACGCTAGCAGCGGCCCCGTCGGCGACGGGCATGCCGGGTAGCTTCCGGAGGTGCCCCGGCCCGTCGACCTCCTCATCGCGGGGACCCCCCGCTCGGGGACCACCCTCGTGCAGCGGCTGGCCTCGGAGCTCGAGGGCGTGCGGGTGCCGCCCGAGACCCACTTCTTCTCCGAGTTCCTGCCCGACCTGGCCCGGCGGCGGCGGTTCCCGCTGGCCGGGGCCGAGCTGGATGCCGAACTGGACCGGTTCGCGGCCCGGCCCTACCTGGCCGGCGTGGGGCTCGACCCGAGGGCGGTGGCGGACGCGCTCGGCGGCCGGGCCGAGGACGCCGTCGACCTGTTCTGCGCGGTGGTCGACCACCTGGCCGGGCCGGGCGCCCGCCTGGTGGGGGAGAAGACCCCCGGGCACCTGGCCTGGTGGCGGCCGCTGGCCTCGGCCCTGCCGGCGCTGAAGGTCGTCGCCGTGGTGCGCGACCCGCGGGCCGTCGTCGCCTCGTTCGCCCGGCTCGGCTGGGGCGGCGACCCGCTCCAGAACGCGGCCCGCTGGGACGCCGACGCCGCCGCCGCGCTGGCCGCCAGGGCGGGGCTCGGCGCCGCCCGGTGCCTGCTGCTGCGCTACGAGGACGTCGTCGCCGACCCCGACGCGGCCCGGGCGGCGCTGGCCGGGCTCCTCGGCGCCGGGGTGGCCGGGGGCGGGGCGGGGGACGCCGGCGGGCTGTTCCCGGCGTGGGAGTCGTGGAAGGCGAGGGCCGGGGCGGACGTGGACGCGGCCAGGGCGACGGCCTGGCGCACCGAGCTCGACCCGGCGCTGGCCGGGGCCGTCGCCGCCGTGTGCCGGCGGCGGATGGCCGCCCTCGGCTACGACGCCCCGGCGCCGCCGGAGGCCGTCGCCCGCCTGGCCCGCCTGGGGCCGGCCTCGCTCGCCCGCCGCCTGGCCCGCCGGGCGCGCAACGCCAGGACGACGGTGACGGTGGCCCGACTCTCGAAGGGCTGGCGCCCCCGCTGACGCACGCCCGCCCGCACGGCCGCGGACGGGCCACCGGCCGGGGATGGGATGGGACGGGCGGCTGCGACCCGCACGAGCACGGGCGGGTGAGGGTCGCTCCTCGCGAGCGCGGGACCGGACGAAGGCGACGGGCGCTGCCCTCGTCCTACGGCTGGCGCCCGGCGAGGGGCGCCAGCCGGGGACGGGCTAGGACGGGCGGCTGGCGGCGCGCTCTTCGGCGGCCCTGGCCGAGGTGGCGCCGTTGCCGTTGCCGTTGGCGGAGCGGGCGCCGATCCCGAGGGGGGCCTCCCAGTCCGGGGCGGCGACGTCGGTCTCGCTCTTGCGGCCCTTGCGGCCCCGCCGGCGGCGCTTCTTCTGCTCCTGGCCGTACGGCGAGGCGCTGTAGTGGTGGTACGTGTAGCTCGAGGCGTAGCCGCTCTCGACGCTCATCCCGTTGAGGACGGTCCCGACGATCGGGGCGTCGACCTGGCGGAGGGCCTCGCCGGCCCGGGCGAGCGCCTTCTTCTTCGTGGTCCGCACGGTGGCGACCACGAGCGTGCCGTCCACGACCCGCGACAGCACGGCGGCGTCGGTCACCGGCAGCACCGGCGGCGAGTCGATGAGGACCACGTCGAACTCGGCCCGGAGCGCGCCGACGACCTCGTCGGTGCGCCGGCTGGCCAGCAGCTCGGACGGGTTGGGCGGCAGCGGGCCGGAGGCGAGCACGAACAGGCGGGGCTCGTCGGGCACCTGCTGGAGCGCGGCCGACAGCGGGGACTCGCCGAGCAGGACCGAGGTGAATCCGATGTGGTTGCTGACCCCGAAGAAGTCCATGAGCCGGGGGCGGCGGAGGTCGCAGTCGACCACGACCACCCGCAGGCCGGAGCGGGCCATGGCGACGCCCAGGTTGGCGAGGGTGGTGGTCTTGCCCTCCGACGCCGACGGGCTCGTCATCTGGACGACCTGGAGGTTGCGCTCGAGGCTGAGGAACTGCACCGAGGTCCGCAACGACCGGTAGGCCTCCGCGGCGGGCGAGTTCGGTCTGGCCACCGAGATCAGCTGGGTCTGGCTCTTGTCCTTCCAGTCGATCGCCGGGATCAGGCCCAGGGTGGGCACGCCGGCGGTCAGGCTCTCGACGTCCTCGGCCGTCTTCACCGAGTCGTCCATGTACTCGAACAGGAAGGCCAGGCCGATCCCGAACAGCAGGCCGACGGCCGCGCCGAGCACGGCGTTGCGGGTCGGCTGGGGCCGCACCGGGCCGCGGGGCACGTTGGCCGCGGCGAGCACGTCGGCGGCGCCGTTCTGGGGGACCGACGCCTGGAGCGACAGGGCGTTCGCCTGCTGCTGGAGGACGGCGATCTGGTTGTTGACGGCGTCGATCTGGGGCTGGAGGCGCTGGGTGGCCTCGGCGAGGATGCTCGGGTCCTTCGTCTCGTCCGACTCGGCCCTCGCCGCGTCCAGCTCGGCCACGAGGGGGGCGAGGGCGGTGCGCTGGGCCTCGATCTGGCCGAGGATCCCGGGCAGGGCCTCCTGGAACGCCTTGGTCAGCGACTCGTTGCGGAAGGCGACGTAGGAGTTGACGTAGGCGTTGGCGATGGCCGCCGCCTCCTCACGGTTCGTGCTCTCGGCGGTGACCGTGATGATGTTGGCGTTGTCCATCAGCGTGACGTCGACGTCCGGCGCCTTGCCGAGCTCCTCGCGCACGCCCGTCTTCACCGGCTCGCTCTCGACCGCGTCGACCTCGGTCTGCAGCGTGCGCTCCACGTCGCCGCGCGCGCTCGACGGGTCGAGCACGTTCTGGCTCGGGTTGCTGTAGCTGAACCGGATCTTCGCGGTCGACGCGTACACGGGCGTCTGCGCCGCAGTCGCGGCGAGGGTGGCCCCCAGGACGAGCAGCAGGGCGAGGGTGATCGTGCCCTTCCGACGCCGGATGACCGAGAGGTAGTGCCGGAGGTCGAGGTCGGAGGAGCTGGTGGTGGAGGCCACGGGCGGATGGTACTTCCTTGCTCAAAGCGGTCGTCGGCAGCGGGGCCGCCGCCGAGGACCGCGGGAACGGGTCAGATGTCGAGCTCGGCCCTGCGGCGCTCGTGCTCGGCGAGGGTGGGCACGAAGACCTGCTCGCGCGGCACCTCGCAGTCGGCGGCGGGCGCCGAGAACGCCGGCCGGTCGATGACGTAGCGCTTGTACCGCCGGAAGACCGTGGGCTCCTTGAGGGTGTCCACGAACTGCGAGTAGCGGCTGTGCTGCTCGAAGAAGTCGCCGGCGATCAGGTAGTGGTACGTGGCGATGGCGTTCTCGTAGTGCTGGTGCTCGTCGAAGGCGTCCTCGGCCGACCCCAGCTGGGCGAAGTTCAGCGCCTCGGGCGTGTAGAAGAGCCGGATGAGCTTGTCGACGAGGCCGTAGGCCCCGACGATGCGCTCGTAGACCTCCTCCATCTTCGCCGCGCCCTTCTCGGGCCCGTCGGAGAGGCGGACGTCGACGGCGTCGGTCAGCAGCCGGGCGCTCTGCATGGCCATGTAGACGCCGCTCGAGAAGATCGGGTCGATGAACGCCGAGGCGTCGCCGACCAGCGCCCAGTTGTCGCCCCACTTCTTCGTGACGGCGTAGGAGTAGTCGCCGTTGTAATTGAGGGGCCGCTTCATGGTGGCGTTCTCGAGGATGTACCGGGTGAAGGGCGACGCCTGGACCTCGCTCAGGTACAGCGCCATCTGCCAGTCGTCCACGCCCTCGGCCTTCAGCTCCTGGCGCCGGCGCCGGAAGTAGGACGTGTTCATGACGACCCCGACGCTCAGCCGGTCGGTGCCGAGCGGGATCGCCCAGATCCAGCCCTGCTTCTCGCCGCCGAGGTAGACGATCTGGATCATCCCCTGCTCGAGGCCGCCCTCGAACTTGGCGCCGGCCCAGTAGGTGGTGCTGAGCGCGGTGCGCTCCAGCTCCTTGTGGGCGACCTTGTTCTTCATGCGGTTGGCGAGGAACGTGTCCCGGCCGCTCGCGTCGACGACGAAGCGGGCCTGGAACTCGACCGGCCCGTCGGGCCCGGTGGCCCGGACGAGGGCGCCGTCGTCGGGGCCGTCGCCGACGACGACCTCCTCGACCCTCGTCTCCTCGTGCACGGTCGCGCCCTCCTCCTCGGAGTGGCGGAGGAGGAAGTCGTCGAAGTCGGCCCGCAGCACCTGGAACGAGAGCGCGCTGGCGTCGTGGATCTTCCGGTTGAAGCACCACGTCGTCGCCGTCTCGCCGTCCACGTCGAGGAAGCGGACGCCCGGCTTGCGCACGAACCGCTTCGACATCTCCTCGAGGATCCCGAGCTCCTGGAAGATCCAGTAGCAGAAGGGCAGCATCGACTCGCCGACGTGCTCACGGGGGAACTTCGCCCGCTCCAGGACGACGACGTCCCACCCCTTGCGGGCGAGGAACGACGCGGTCGTGGACCCGGCCGGGCCGCCACCGATGACGAGCACGTCGCAGGACTGAGTCGAGGGCACAGGCGATTCCTTCCGGAAGACTTCTGGACGCGACGCCGCGACGGTTCCCCTCAGCGAACGGCGGCGACACGGAATGATACGCCGGTCACAACCGACCGAGCACCACACCCACGAACGCCGCCCGCCCGGCGGGCGAGGCGACCACCTCGTGGCCCATGCCGGCGACGACCCGGACGGTGGCGGGCGTGCCGGCCGCGCCGAGCCGGTCGGCCAGGTCCCTGGCGTGGGCCGGGGCGACGGTCGGGTCGGCGTCGCCGAGCAGGAACGTCACCGCCGTGGCGCCCCAGGCGTAGTCGGCGCCGCCGGTGGCGATCCCGTCGCGGCGGAACCGGGC
Organism: Acidimicrobiales bacterium; assembly: GCA_036399815.1. Classification (NCBI taxonomy): domain Bacteria; kingdom Bacillati; phylum Actinomycetota; class Acidimicrobiia; order Acidimicrobiales; species Acidimicrobiales bacterium. Next base: position 13,166 of record DASWMK010000025.1, on the reverse strand, counting down.
CGCGGACCCGCCGTCGTGGCCGGCGCACGGGCCGTTCCCGCTCCGGCCGGCCCCGTAGGTGCGGTCGAAGTCGACGGCCGTCCCCTCGTCGTACCAGTAGGCGGACTCGCCCGGCCGGCGGAGGCAGCCCTTGTCGATGGCGGCGTGGGGCGGGCCCGAGGTGAGGAGCAGGCCGTCGACCAGGGGGTCGAGTCCGAAGTGGGTGAGCGCCCAGGCCGCCTGGGACGCGCCCCCGCTGTTGCCGGAGACGCAGAACCCGCACGGGCCGCCGCCGGCCGGGCCACCCGCCACCGGCTCGTAGCGCCAGGCCCTGAGCCAGGCCACCGCGGTGGCGCTGCGGCAGGCCAGGCGGGCGAAGCCGGGGGAGGAGCCCTCCGGCGTGGCGCTGAAGCCGCCCGACCAGCGCACCTGGACGGTCTCGAGGCCGCCCCTCGCCAGCTCGGCGACGACCGGCGCGCCGGCGCCGCTGCCGGCCACGTGCCCGTCCTCCCACCAGTTGTCGCCCCGGCCGCCGGAGAACAGGACGAGGACGCCGCGGGTGGCGCCGTCGGCCGGGTGGACGGCCACCGTCGCCTCGGCCGCCGGCACCTCCGGGCACGACACGGTCGCCCGCCAGCACGTCGACCCGGCCGGGCAGCCGCCGCCCGCCGGGCCGGTGGCGTCGACCGAGCCGAGCGCCATCGGGCCGGTGGCGGGCGGGTCCGTCGTCGGCACCGTCGGCAGCGGCGCGGTGGTGGCCGGCGGCGCCACCGTGGTCGGCGCGGCGATCGCGGTCGTCGTGGGGCGGCGCACGGTCGTCGGCGGGGCCGCCGCCGTGGTCGACGGGGCCGGCGGCGCGGTCGTGGCCGTCGTGCTGGGTGGGGCGGCGTCGGTGGCCGGCGGCGCCGTCAGCGGGGGGCGCGGCGCCGGGCGGTCGCCGGCGGCGAGGTCGGCCGGGGGCGCGAACGACGACCACGCGCCCAGCGCGAGGAGCTGGGCGGCGACCAGCACGGCCACGGCCGGGCCGAGGAAGCGGCGGGCGCGCTCGGGGGACGGCATCTCCCCACCAGATTCGCCGGCCGGCGGCCCCGGTCCTCCGCGCCCGGGTCGTCGGTACACTCCCCGGCCGTGCGAGGGACCACAGGCAACGGGTCCCGCGCTCGTCAGGTGGCCACCTACGCCGGGGTGCTCCTGCTCGGCGCGGTCGTGCTCGCCACGAGCCTCCGGCTCGGCAACGGCCGCGACCCCGCCCCGCAGCTGGCGCCGCTCACCGCGGTCGGCGGCGAGGCCGCGTCGTGCCTCGGCGGGCGGCTGGCCAGCGTGCAGTCGGGGACCTTCCTCGACCTGCACCGCCCCGGGCCGCCCGGCGCCGAGGCCGACGACGGCGAGCTCGGGGCCCGGGTGGCGAGGGGCCGCGTCGACCGGGAGACCGGGCGCACGACCCTCCGCGGCCGGTGCGCGCCAGGGACCGACCTGGCCGAGCGGGCCTTCGTGGCCGACGTCGTGCTCGGCGGGGGCGGGGGCGACGCCGACGGGACCGCCGTCGGCGCGACCGGGACCATGACCGTGGAGGACCGGTCCTTCGACGTGTCGCTGGCGCCCGCCACCCCCCGCCAGGGCGGCGCCGACGACGGGCTCGAGGGCGGCGAGCTGACGGCGCGCATGTTCCTCGCCGTCGCCGTCGTGATCGTCGCCGCCCGTGTCGTCGGCGCCGCGTTCGCCCGCATCCGCCAGCCCAAGGTGATGGGCGAGATCGTGGCCGGGATCCTGCTCGGGCCGAGCCTGGTCGGCCTGCTCGCCCCCGACCTCACCTCGTACCTGTTCCCGCCGGAGGTCACCGCCGTCCTCCAGGTGATGGCCCAGTTCGGGCTCATCTTCTTCATGTTCCTCATCGGCATGGAGCTCGACGTCCGGCTCGTCCGGGGCTCGGGCCACGCCGCCGTGCTCGTCAGCCACGTGTCCATCGTGCTGCCGTTCTCCCTCGGCGTCGCCGTGTCGGTCGTGCTCCACCCGATGCTCGGGGGCGGGGACTACACCGGGTTCGCGCTGTTCATGGGCGCGGCCATGGCCATCACCGCCTTCCCGGTGCTGGCCCGCATCCTCACCGACACCGGCCTCTACCGGACGAGGCTCGGCGCCCTCGCCATCTCCTGCGCGGCGGTCGACGACGTGACGGCCTGGTGCATCCTCGCCGGCGTCGTCGCCGTCGTGAAGTCGAGCGGCCCGCTCGACGCCGTGCGCACGGTCGTGCTGTCGGCCGGCTTCGTCGCCGTGCTCCTCCTCGTCGTGCGGCCCCTCGTCGGCCGCCTCGTCGCCGTGCGCGATCGCCGGGGCCGGCTGAACCCGCCGGTGATGGCCGGCCTGCTCGTCGCCATCCTCCTCGCCGCCTGGACGACCGAGGAGATCGGCATCCACGCCATCTTCGGCGCGTTCATGCTCGGCGTGGTCATGCCCAGGTCGCGGGACCTGGTGGCCGAGATCACCGAGAAGCTCGAGGACGTCACCGTCCTGCTGCTGCTGCCGATCTTCTTCGCCGTCGTCGGCCTCTCGACCCGGTTCGGGCTGCTGGACCAGCCGGCGCTGTGGGCCGTCGCCGTGGTCGTCGTCGGCCTGGCCGTGCTCGGCAAGCTGGGCGGCACCATCCTCGCCGCCAGGGCGTCGGCCGAGTCGTGGCGGTCCTCGGTCGGCCTCGGCCTGCTCATGAACACGAGGGGGCTGACCGAGATCGTCATCCTCACCGTGGGGCGCAGCCTCGGGGTCATCTCGCCGGCCCTGTTCACGATCATGGTGATCATGGCGCTGGTCACCACGTTCATGGCCACGCCGCTGCTGGCCATCGTGTACCCGAGGACGGTCATCGAGCGCGACGCCCGCCGGGTGGCCAGGGCCGTGCGGGCCGGCCCCGACGGCCGGCACCGCATCGTCGTCGCCGTCGGCGCCGTCGACCAGGCCCGGTCGGTCCTCGAGGTGCTCGAGCGGCTGCGGTCGCCCGACGGCGGGCGCCCGTCGGTCGTCCTCGCCCGGGTCGAGCCCCCGCCCGGCCGCGAGGAGGTGCGGGCCAACCTCGGCGACGTGGAGGCCGCCGAGGCCGCCGCCCGCGAGGAGCTGGTCCCGCTCGCCGCCGAGCTGCTGAAGGCCGGCGTCGACACCGTCGTCCGCACCCGGGTGAGCCCCGACCCCGGCGCCGAGCTGGCCCGCCTGGCCGACGCCGAGGGCGCCTCGCTGGTGATGGCCGCCTGGCACCGCCCGTGGGTCGGTCGCAACCAGCTCGGCGGGGTGGTGGGCGACGTGCTCGACGCCGCCACCTGCGACGTCGCCGTCCTCGTGGCCGGCGAGGGCGACACCACGGACCGGGCCGGGCCGGTGTCGGTCTGGTTCGCCGGCGGCTTCCACGACGGGGCCGCCCTCGACCTCGCCGTGCGCCTGTCCAGGGACGGCACCGGCCGCCTCCGCGTGCTGCACCCGCCGGCCACCGACGTGCCCGACGTGGACGTGCCCGTCGAGGACGTGCGCATCGTGTCGACCGAGCCCGGCGCCGTGCTGGCCGGCGTGCGGGGCTCGTCGCTCGTGATCCTCGGCCGGGACGACCGGGGCGACCCGGCCGGCCTCGGGGCCAAGCGCAGGGACGCCGTCCTCGCCGACGCGGACGCGCCCGTCGTCCTCGTCCAGCGGGCCGACGCCGTCGCCTAGCCCTGCTGGGTGACGGCCTGGAAGAGGGCCTGGAGGCCGGTCTGGGACTGGGTGATCTCGTGGCCCATCTGGCGGACGTCGACGACGTCGACCATCGGGGAGCCCTCGGACTCCAGGCGCTCGATCAGGTCCCTGGCGTGCTCGGGGGCGACGGTGCGGTCGTTGGTGCCGAGGATGAACACCACCCGCGTGTTCGGGTAGTCGTAGTCGGTCCCGCCCCGGTCGATGCTGTCCGCGCCCATGATCTGCGCGTAGGCCCGGTCGGCGCCGGTGCAGGCGCCCCTCGCCCCCCTCGCCGGTCCGTACACCTCGTCGAAGCCCCTGGCCGAGCCGGGGTCGTACCAGAGGGCCGGGTCGCCCTCGTGGAGGCACCCGTCGTCGATGGCCGTGTGGGGCGGCCCCGAGGTGAGGATGGCGGCGTCGACCTCGCCGGCCAGGCCGTAGTGGGTGAGCGACCAGGCCGACTGGGAGGACCCGCCGCTGTTGCCGGACACGCAGAACCCGCAGGCGCCGGTGGGCGGGTCGAGGCCGAGCGGGGCGTAGCGGTTGTCGTGCACCCAGTCCACGGCGGTGGCGCTGCGGCAGGCGGCCTTGGCGAAGCCGATCTCCTCGCCGCTCGGGTTGGTGGAGAACCCGTCGTCCCAGCGCACCTGGACGACCTCGTAGCCCTCCCGCTGGAGGACGGTGACGAACGGGTGGGCCTCGCCCGTGCCCGGCCGCACGCCGTCCTCCCACCAGTTCGACCCCTTGCCGCCGGAGAAGAACACGATGACGCCTTCCGGCTCGCCGTCGGCCGGGCTGATCGCCATCGACCCGACGCCGGGGTCGGGGACGTCCGGGCAGTCGACCTCGAACTCGGTGCACTCGGCTCCGGCCGGGCACCCGACGCCGCGGCCCGGCCCCGAGCCGGTCTCGGTGAGCTCGCCGAGGGGCAGGGCCTCGTCCGGCGCGGCCTCCGGGGGCTCCTGCGCGCCCTCGGCGTCCGCGTCGTCGTCGCCGTCGCCGCCGCCGCCGAGCGGGCCGACCCCGGTCCCCACGGCCAGCACGGCGAGGACGACGACGGCCAGCACGGCCACCACGGCGACCACGAGGCCGCCCGGTCCGCCGCCGCGGCGGCGCCGGTACCGGTCGTCGGGGAACGGCGATGCGGGCACGGCGGGTGACCCTACCCAGCCGCAGGGTGCGGCCAGGCGCGCCGCCGGCCCGCGCCTCAGCCGGCGGTCGACTCGGCCAGCAGGGCCCGGCGGTCGATCTTGCCGGTCGACGTCTTGGCCAGGCCCTCGCGCAGCTCGATCGACTCGGGGACCATGTACCTCGGCACCCGCTCGCCGCAGAACCGGGCCAGCTCGGCCGGGGTGACGTCGGGGTCGCGCACGACGGCGTAGGCCCTGATCCGGTTCGTGATGACCTCGTCGGGCACGGCGACGGCGGCGCACTCGACCACGGCCGGGTGGGCGTTGAGCGCGTTCTCGATCTCGCCCAGCTCGATGCGGTAGCCCCGGCTCTTGATCTGGGCGTCGCGCCGGCCGAGGAAGCGGAGGTCGCCGCCCGGCAGCTCCTCCACCAGGTCGCCGGTGCGGTACACGAGGTCCCGCAGGTCGGGGGTGAACGGGTGGGGGACGAGGACGCGCCGGGTGCGCTCGTCGTCGCCCCAGTAGCCCTGCATCACGGTCGTGCCCCGCACGTAGAGCTCGCCGACCTCGCCGGGCCCCGCCCGCCGGCCGTCGTCGGTCACCGCGAACACCTCGACGTTGTCGATGGCCCGCCCGATCGGGATGTCGGCCGTCTGGTCCTCGGGGAGGGGCGGCACGTCGTACCAGGTGCACACGTTCGTCTCGGTCGGCCCGTACAGGTTGGCGAACCGGGTGCCGGGCAGCAGGGCCATGAGCTGGCGGAGGTACTTCGTCGGGAACACCTCGCCGGCGAACAGCAGGGTGCGCAGGGTCGGCAGGTCGCCGGGGGACAGCCCGCCCCGCAGGACGAGCATGGTGAGGATGGACGGCACCGAGTACCAGACGGTGATGCCGTGGTCCCTCACGAACCTCACGATCTGGCCGGGGAACAGCGACGCCTTCGCCGGGACGAGCACGAGCGTGGCGCCGGCCTCGGCCGCGGCGTACAGGTCGAACACCGACAGGTCGAAGTGGAACGGCGCGTGGCTGGACAGCACGTCGTCCGGTCCGATGCCGAACTCCTCCACCGTCCAGTCGACGAACGTCAGCGCGTTGCGGTGGGTGAGCTTCACGCCCTTCGGCGCGCCGGTCGACCCTGACGTGTAGAGGACGTAGGCCAGGTCGAGGTCGATGACCGGCACGCCCGGCGACGTCGACGGGCGGGCGGCCACCTCGGCCGGGCCGAGCACCGGGCGGCCGGCGACGGCCGGCTCGGGCGGGTCGCCGGCCAGGCAGACCAGCGCGGACGGGTCGGCGCCGGCCTCGAGCAGCCCGGCCCAGCTGCCGGCCTTGGCCGCCGCCGTCAGCACCACGCGGGCGCCGCAGTTGCCGGCGATGTAGCCGAGCCGGGCGACCGGGGCGGCCGGGTCCAGGGGGACGTAGGCGGCGCCCGCCTTCATCACCCCGTACAGCGCGGCGACGGCGGCGAGGGACTTGTCGAGGTAGAGCGCGACGCGGTCGCCCCGCTCCACGCCGAGGTCGGCGAGCAGGTGGGCGACCCGGTTCGACCAGGCGTCGAGCTCGGCGTAGGTGAGCCGGTCGTCCCCGTCGACGACGGCGACGCCGTCCGGGCGGGCGGCGGCCGACGCCTCGACGAGGCGGTGCAGGGCGTTGGCCACCGTCAGGCGGTCGCCCGGTGCCTCTCGACCATGCGGGCCAGCGCGGCGATCGACTGGAAGTTCTCGGGCACCAGCTCGTCGTCGGGCACCGACACGCCCAGCCGGTCCTCGACGAGGCCGACGAGCTGGAACACGCCGATCGAGTCGATGACGTCGTGCTCCATCAGGTCGTAGTCGTCGGTGAGCAGCGAGCGGTCGCCGCTCCAGCCCAGGTCGTTGACGATGAACTCGCGCAGGGAGTCCTCGGTGCTCATGTGCTGCTCGTCCTCCGTGTGGGGCTACAGGCCAAGGTGGCGGGCGGCCAGGTTCCGCTGGATCTCCGACGTGCCCGAGTAGAGCCGGCTGCCGACCGCGTCGCGCACGTCCCGCTCGAGCTCGTACTCGGCCGTGTAGCCGAGCCCGCCGTGGAGCTGGAGGGCGTCGAGGCTCGACTGGAGGAAGCTCTCCGACAGGTGGAGCTTCACCAGCGCGGCGTCGAGGCCGACGGGCCGGCCGCGGTCCATCGTCCAGGCCAGGCGGTAGAGCAGGAGCCTGGCCGTCTCCAGCCGGAGCTTCATGTCGACGACGCGGTGCGACACCGCCTGGAACTTGCCGATCGGCGACCCGAACTGGGTGCGGGTGCGGGCGTGCTCGAGCGTGCGCTCGAGGTTGCGCTCCATCGTCCCGATCGTGCAGGCCAGGATCAGGCTGCGCTCGCGGTCCATCGACGAGTTGAACACCATCATCCCGGCCCCGCGCCGGCCGAGGAGGTTCGCCGCCGGCACCCGGCAGCCGTCGAGGAACAGCTCGCTCATCGGCGCCGTGCGCAGGCCCATCTTGTGGATGGGCGGGCCGACCTCGAAGCCGGGGGTGTCCCGCTCCACGAGGAAGGCGCAGATGCCGAGGAAGCCGCGGGCGCGGTCGAGGGTGGCGAACACGAGGAACAGGTCGGCCACCGGGCCGTTGGTGCACCAGATCTTGGAGCCGTTCAGCACGAAGTGGTCGCCGTCCGGGGTCGCCGTCGTGCGCATGGACGAGGCGTCCGAGCCCGAGCCCGGCTCGCTCATGCCGTGGGCGGCGACGACCGACCCGTCGACCAGGCCGGGCAGCCACCGCTCCTTCTGCTCCTCGGTGCCGAAGTGGATCACCGGGTGCTGGCAGGCCCACAGGTGGGCGTTCAGCGAGAAGAGCAGCCCGTTGTCACGGCAGCCGTAGCCGAGCGCCTCCATGGCGAGCGCCTGGGTGAGCGTGTCGGCCTCGCTGCCGCCGTACTCCTTCGGCGCCGGCAGCCCCTGGATGCCGAACGCGGCCAGCTTGCGCCAGGCCTCGTGGGCGAAGCCGCCCTCGGCGTCCCGCGCCAGCAGGTCGTCGTTCAGCTCCCGCTGGGCGAAGCGGACGACCGACTCGCGGAAGGCGAGCTGCTCCTCGGTCCAGTCGAAGTCCATCAGCGGGCGTGCACCGGGATCCAGGAGCAGAGGGCGTCGACCACGTCGTCCTGGATCTCCACCGTGCCGAGGCCGTGGGTGTTGCCGTCGACGATGTGGATGGTGACGAGGTCGCCGGCCCGGTCGAGCACCTTGCCGAGCCGCCCGGCCCGGCCCCGCTCGAAGTCGAGGTGGAAGTCCTCGTCCTCGCCGAACACGAGGAGCACCGGCACCCGGCGGTCGACGAGGTCCTCGAGGGGGCGGAGGAAGTGGGGGCTGACCCACTGCACGCCGCCGCCCTGGCCGTCGCCGCCGTTGCCGCCCCCGCGCCGGCCGGCCAGCGCCGCCGCCTTCTTGCGGAGGGCGGCGGCCCACCGCCGCCGGGTCCCGGGCGTCCTCGCCTTGGCCAGGACGCCACGGAGGCCGCCCCGCCGCAGGGACCGGGCGGCCAGCTCGCGGAGGGGGAGCGAGGCGGCCCGCTCGCCGTGCCCGAAGTCGCGGACGGCCGGCGGGAACAGGGCCACGCCGGCCACCTCGCCGGCCGGCGCGCCCTGGGCCGCGCCGATGGCGACGCGGGCGCCGTAGCAGTTGCCGAGGAACACGAACCGGCGCAGGCCCTGGGCCCGCAGCCAGTCGAGGACGGCGTCGGTGTCGCCGACGAACGGGTCGTCCAGCCGGTACTGCCGGGCCGGGCCGCTGCTCTCGCCGACCCCGACGTAGTCGAAGCGCACGACGTGGAAGCCCTCGGCGGCGAGGGCCCGGGCCAGGCGCACGTAGGTGCGGTTGGTGCCGACGGTCGTCACCCAGTGGCCGCTCGAGCTGAGCACCACGGCGACGCCGTTGGCCGGCCCCGTCGGCCGGGTGAGGACGGCGAACAGCTCCTCGCCGCCGGCCGGGAGCCAGACGGGGACCTCGTCGGCGGCGGTGGCGACCGCCGTCACGCCGCCGCCCCGAGCCGCTCGACCAGCCAGGGGACGACCGCGCCGAGCAGGCCGTCGGTGGCGCCGGGGCGGTCGCCGGGCTCGGCGTCGCCGGCCGCGGCCTGGCCCCTGCCGCCCCCGACCCGGACGAGCTCGCGCTCGTCGAGGAACCACCACGTCTCCCGGCCCCGCACCTGGACGACCTCGACGTCGTGGCCCAGCTCGGACAGGCCGGCGGCGGCCTTCTCGAGGTCGGGCCGCACGGGCACGTCGTCGCCGAACTGCACGAGCAGGACCGAGCGGCGCGGGCCGGTCAGCGCGCCGGCCACCGACCGCCCCTGCCAGCTGCGGTACAGCGCCGGGTGGACGGGGTTGCCGAGCACGTCGACGGCCTCGCCGCGGTCGATGGCGGCGACGAAGTCGGCCGTGGTCGGCCGGGCGCCCCGGCTGCCGGCGAGGGACTGCATGAGCTTCGCCCTGAACGCCTCGGTGAAGTACCGGGAGCCGTCGAGCACGGGCTCGACCAGCACGAGCGGCCGGGTGTCGGCGGCGGCCGCCTCGGCCGCGACCAGCGCCCCGAACCGGGCCCCGACGACGGCCGCGGGCACGCCGGGCGCGGCCGCCTCGAGCAGGGCGGCGGCCGCCGTGGCGTCCTCGACCATCGAGCCCCGGGAGACGTCGGCCTGGTCGCCGTCGCTGTTGCCCGTGCCCCGGTACTGGAAGCGCTGCACGGCCACGCCGGCGCCGGCCAGCGCCCTGGCCAGCAGGACCTCACGGCGGTAGTGCTTGACCAGGTCGTTGCCGATCGACGAGCAGCACAGCACCGCCCCCCGCGCCGGGCCGGACGGCGCCGATCGCACCCCGAGCAGGCGCGCGCCGTCCGGGCCGAACAGCTCCGCCACTTCGGTGATGCCCGCCCGGTCGTCGACGCGCCGGGCCGGCGATCGCCCCGCCGGGCTGGCTGTGCTGCGAGGCACCCATCCTCCCATTCTCGGTTGAATCCCCCACCGCAGGTCCGGCGGAACGCGCCTCGGCACCCGTCTGCGACGCATGGTAGCGGGCCGCGTACGATGCCCGAGGCACGAGGGCAACCGCGCCCCGTGGTCGCCGACCGGGAAGGGAGGACCGTGGCGTCACCGTCCGACGACGAGCTGCTGCAGAAGCCGGTCATCATCGTGGGCGCACCGCGCTCGGGCACCGCCATCGTCGCCCACGTGCTGCGGGCCCACCCCGACATGGCCTACCTGCGGGAGCCCCGTCTGCTGTGGCGGCACGGCAACGACGAGAAGTCCGACCTGCTCAGGAGGGACGACGCCCGCCCCGAGGTGCGGGCCTGGATCAGGGCGAAGCTGGCGGACGCCGTCCGGGAGCAGGGCGGCCGGCGCCTCACCGAGAAGACGCCGAGCAACTCGCTGCGCCTGCCCTTCGTCGACGCCGTGCTCCCCGACGCCCGGTTCGTGCACGTCATCCGCAACGGCCCCGACGCCGTCGCCTCGATCCGCCGGGCCTGGTTGACCACGCCTCGCGGCGTGCGCACCCCCCGCCAGCGGGACCGGGTGGCCCGCCACCTCCGGGAGGTCGACTGGCGCTCGGTGCCCCGCTACGCCGGCGAGTTCGCGCGGCAGATGGCGCCGGCCCGGTTCTCCAAGGTCGTCGGCCAGCGGGTGTGGGGGCCGCGGCTGCCGGGCATCGAGGGGCTCGTGCGCGACCTCGACCTGCTCGAGGTGTGCGCCCTGCAGTGGCGGATGTGCGTGGAGCTGGCCTGCCGGGCCGGGCGCGAGCTCGGCCCCGACCGCTACCTCGAGTGCCGGGTCGACGAGCTGACGCCCGAGACCCTGAAGGAGATCGTCGAGTTCTGCGAGCTGGGCGACGCCACCGAGGTGTGGGACGCCTTCCACTCCGAGTACGAGCCCGAGAAGATCCACGAGTACGGCAAGGACCTCACCGGCGAGGAGCTCCACCGGCTTCTGGACTGGATCGAGCCGACCGTCGCCTGGCTCGACGCCACCCGCTGACCCTCAGCGGCCCGTCGCCATGTCCCCGGCGTGCGCTCTCTTGCGCGGACTCACGGTGCTGAGCTGCCGCCGATAGCACGCTGACGCGACGATACTTTACCCGACCACTCCCGCAGGCCCGTTTCGTCCTGCCACGTCACCTTCACATGGAAGCGTGTCTGCCCCGATCGGTCGTGGGCAGAAAGCGACCGCTCACGTCCAGCGCGCAGAGTGAATGGTCCTGGAAACGGGTCGACCAGAATTCCCGCTGGATACTTGAAGTACTTGATCTTCGCTGTACCTGGTCCAAGGTTTCTTATGACAATGGCTGGCGACGGTGGCCCTTCCCAGCGGACAGCAATCTCCGCACGAAGGAGTAGCGCCATCGCCGGCTGCTCCTCAGGCGGTAGGTAACGGAGGAAGCGACGGCCATAATCACTAGCCGCCCAACACCTCTCAGGACCAGAGGACGCAGACTGTAGCCGTATGAGATCCTGTCGTTCGAGACCTGCCAGTACTGGCCCCAGGAGATCTTGTTGATCCTCAGGGAGCGCCTTGCCCAACTCGTATTCACTGAAGGCGCCCTCAAGGGCAGTGCCAGAGAGCGCTCCTCCTCCAGGGGTCGGCGTAGCAAGTTTTACAAGGAGTGCGATATGGTATGCTTCGAGGTCGCGAATTGTGTTAAGGAGGAGGTCCGCTTCTTCGAGTGGCATGTCTTGGTTCTTCAATGCGTCGGCGACGACGCGCGCGAGAACTCGACGCTTCTCCGCGCTCGCGGCATCGTCAGCGATAGCGAGCGCCCTCTCCAATAAAAGTATTCGACTCAGATCGTCTGCGATGAGTTCCGCGATCTGGCCGACTGTGAGTTGGCTCTCGGCCTCCAATCTGCGAGCGAAGTCCTCCTTGCGCCGACGGTGCTCGGAGCGGACGGCATGGGCCAGCTGCGCCAGCCCGCCACCCGCTTGCAGCAACTCTGCGACGTTGCCCCACTCCACCGGAAGCGGACTCATGTGTCCTCCGAAGTAGTCGACGCCGGGAGTGGTCGTAGAGTACAAAAGTTCTGGACTGGATCGAGCCGACCGTCGCCTGGCTCGACGCCACCCGCTGACCCTCAGCGGCCGACGGCGATGCGGTAGGCCTCCCTGATCCCCGCGGCGAGGACCTGGGGGCGGAAGGCCTCGGCCCTCGCCCGGCCGGCCTCGCCCAGGCGGCGGCGGAGGTCGGGGTCGCCGTGCAGCTCCCGCAGGGCGGCGGCCAGGGCGGCCTCGTCGTTCATCGGGTAGAGGACCCCGTCCACGTGGTCGGTGATGACCTCGGTCGGGCCGGCGGCGCCGGCGGCGACCACCGGCAGGCCGGCGGCCATCCCCTCGACCACGACCATCCCGAACGGCTCCGGGATGACCGAGGCGTGCACCAGCACGTCGAGGCGGCCGAGCTCGACGGCGACGTCCTCCCGGAAGCCGCGGAAGTCGACGCGGTCGGCGATGCCGAGGTCGGCGGCGATGGCCCGCAGGCCGGCCTCCACGTCGTCCTCGCCGAACAGGGCGCCGCCGATGACCGCCGCCTCGACGGCCGGCGTCCCCGGCGGGAAGGCGGCCGCGAACGCCCGGAGGAACAGGTCCTGGCCCTTCCAGGGTGACAGGCGGCCGACGATGCCGACCCGGAAGGTGCCGTCCCGGTCGGTCGGCACGGCGTCCGGCCCGGTCGCCGGCAGCGGCTCGTGCACGACCACGGTGGGCACGCCGTCCGGCAGGGTCGCGGCGGTGGCCCGGGAGTTGGCGATCGCCGCCTTCGGGAGCACCCGGGACAGGCCCCGCACCACGCGGACGGCGCCGGCCGGCAGGTAGTCGCCGGCCACCCGGTCGTGCACGTGCCACACGACCGGCACCCCGGCCAGCCGGGCGGCCGCCCCGCCGTAGAGGTGGGCCTTCATCGAGTTGGTGTGGACGAGGTCCGGGCGCAGCTCGCGGATGCGGCGGGCCAGGCGGCGGACGTAGGCGGCGGTCGAGCGGACGCTGGCGAGCGGGACCCGGCCGGCCCGCAGGTCGTCCTTCGACAGGCCCCTCGCGCCCTCGTCCATGGGCAGGACCTCGACGGGGACGCCGGCGTCCCGCAGGAGGCCGGCGAGCGGGCCGTCGGCGCCGAGGATCACGTGGGCCTCGACGCCGGGGAGGTGCTCGACGAAGCGCAGCAGGGACAGCTCGGCGCCCGACGGCTGGGCGGTGTGGTCGACGACCACGACCCTGATCGGCCGGTCGGGGGCGGCGACCTCGGCGTAGAGGCGGCGGTGGCGCTCGGCCACGGCGGCCCACGAGTGGCGCTCGGCGAAGGCCCGGCAGGCCTCGGCCGACGGGAGGGGGCCGGCGCCCGAGCGGGCCGCGGCGAGCCG
>DASWMK010000024.1 GCA_036399815.1 Acidimicrobiales bacterium | reverse complement strand
CGCCGGCGACTACGAGGGTGCGCTGGCCGCCGGCGCCCGGGCCGTCGACCTCGCCGTGGCCGCCGGCGACAAGGGCCTCGAGGCCGAGGGCGAGCTGGAGCAGGCCCAGGTGCTGTGGCGGCGGGCCGAGTACGACGAGGCCAACGCCCACCTGCACCGCTCCCGGGAGCTGGCCGAGAGCGCCGACCGGATGGCGACGGCCGCCCTCGCGGTGCGCACGCTCGGGGTCGTCGCCCACGTGCGGGCCCAGTGGATCGCCGCCAACGCCTACCTCGAGGAGGCGCTGCGCATCGCCCACGACGTCGGCGACGAGCGCCTGGAGGGCCAGGTGCTGAACAGCATGGGGGTCGTGGCCCTCGACACCGGCGACTTCGCCATGGCGAGGGCGCTGTACCAGCGGTCGCTCGAGATCAAGCGCCGCATCGGCGACCGCCGGGGGGAGGGCAGCACCCTGCACAACCTCGGCGTGCTGTCCGCCGAGGTGGGCGACCTGGCCGTCGCCCGCCGCTACCTGCGCCAGGCGCTCGAGCTCAGCCGGGCCGCGGGCGACGCCGAGGGCGAGAGCGCGGCGCTGCTCGTGCTCGGGGCGACGGCCGTCGCCAGCGGCGACCACGTCGGGGCGAGGACCCTGCTCGAGCGGGCCCTGCCCCTCCTCCGCCAGCTCGACGACCGCCAGGGCGAGAGCGAGGCGCTGTCGTTCCTGGCCATGGTCGACCACCGCCAGGGCGACCAGGAGGCGGCGCTCGCCAGGGGGCGGGAGGCGGCCGAGATGGCCCACCGGGTCGGCAACCCCCGCGAGGAGTTCCAGGGCCTCACCGTGCTGGCCCACGCCCTGTTCGCGCTCGGCCGGCTGGACGAGGCGGCCGACGTCTACGAGCAGGCCATCACCCTGCGCCACCAGGTCGAGCCCGACGACGTCCCCGTCGGCCTGCTCGCCGCGCTGGCGAGGACGGACCTGGCCCGCGGGCGCACCGACGAGGCGCTGGCCGGGGTGCGCGAGGTGCTCGCCTCCGGCCGCCTGGCCGACCGCCACAGCTTCGACGAGCCCGGCCTCGCCGCCGTCGTCGCCCACGACGTGCTGACCGCCGTCGGCGACCACGCCGGCGCCGCCGAGGTGCTCGAGCGGGCCAGGGAGCTGCTCGACGAGCGCATGGGCCGGCTGGACGAGGAGGACCGGTCCCGGTTCGTCAACGACGTGCCGGCCCACCGCCGCCTCCACGAGCTGCTGGCGCAGCGGCAGGCGGGCTGATCGTCGGTACGGTGCGGACGATGCGCATCGAGTCCTGCGTGACGTCCATCTCGTGGATCCCGTCGGAGGCCATCGACGGCCTGCCGAAGCTCCCGTTCTCGGCGCGGTTCACGCACTACGACGACCCGCCGCCCGACGACATCGGGGGCCCCGGGGCGGGCACGCTCGACCAGTTGCGCGAGGCCGACCGCTTCCGGTTCGCCAACCGGCTGCAGGCCTGGGTCGAGGTCGACGACGACGGTGCCATCGCCCTCTACGGCTACGGCGGCGGCGGCATGATCGGGCACACCCGGCTGAACGTCGGCTCGTCCACGTGGGCCGTGCAGGCCGCGCCGCTGCCCGACATCCAGATCGAGCCGGAGGTCGGCGACGGCTGGGTCAGGTTCACCCAGACGGCCGGTGGCCGCACCGGCGTGCCCGCGCCCCGCACCGTCCGCAAGCCCCCGTTCGTCCAGTGGTACGCGCCGATCGCCTGGACGACCCTCTCGCTCGTGATCCACGCCGACGGGCGCAGCGAGGCGACCCTCCCGGGGGCGAGCCCGTTCCCCCGCCACTGGGTGTACGGCCCCGACGGCAAGCTCGTCGGCAAGTCCGGCACCACCGACTTCAAGGCCTGGTACCACGAGGCCTTCGGCGACCACACGCCCTGGGGCGACGAGGACTCGCCGGCCCTCACCACCGCCGTCGAGACCGCCCTGGAGCGCCAGCTGTCGCTCGTCATCATGCGGGGCGACGAGGAGCCCGACGTGGTCCGCCTCGAGGAGGGCGAGACCCTCACCGAGCAGGGCGCGGAGGGCGACGAGGTCTTCCTCCTGCTCGACGGGGTGGTGTCCGTGGAGGTCGACGGCCGGGAGCTGGCCCAGCTCGGGCCGGGCTCGGTGGTCGGCGAGCGCTCGGCGCTGGAGGGCGGCCGGCGCACGTCGACCCTGCGGGCCGTCACCCGGTGCCGGGTCGCCATCGCCTACCCCGACCAGCTGGACCCGGCCGCCCTCGAGGAGCTGCGGACCGGCCACCGCCGCGAGGAGGCGTAGGCCGGCTCAGTCCGGGCTGGGGGCGACCTCGATCCGGTCCCGCCGCCACTCGCGGGCGGCGGCCAGGGCGTCGTCGGCCCGCTCCAGCACCTCCATGGCGTCGAAGGCGTGGGCCGGGTAGCAGGCCACCCCGGCCCACACGACGAGCTCGGGGTGGCCGGGCAGGATGGCCCGGCGGAGGCGCTCGACCGTCCACACCGCGCCGTCCTCGGGGGTGTCCTCGAGGACCAGCGCGAACCGGCCGTCAGCCAGCCGGCAGGCCGTGTCCGCCTCCCGCAGCGTCGTGCGCAGCGCGGTGGCGACCATGACCGGGTCGGCCGCCGTCCACCCGGCGTCGCCCGTGGTCTTCACCACATCGAGCAGCACGAGGGCGACCGGGCGCAGGTGGCGCCGGGCGGCCAGCACCCGCTGGTCGAGGGTGACCCGGAAGAACGTCTCGTTGAACATGCCGGTCACCGGCTCGGTGACGGTCTCGATGCCGCCCGACGCCGTCGTCGGCGGCGGCGGGGGCGCCGCCACCTCGGCCTCGACCCTGGCCAGCAGGGCCTGTTCGGCGGCCACCTTCCCCCGCTCCAGCTCGGCCGCCTGCTCGGCGAGGGCGGCGGCCCGGTCCTCGGCCTCCCGGCGGCGGGCCTGGTGGCGCAGCGACACGCCCCCGGCGGCCAGCGCGCAGGCGCCGGCCGCGAGGGCGGCGGGCGGGGACGCGGCGACACCGGCGACGACTCCGAGCGTCGCCCCGGTCAGCCCCAGCCACAAGCCCGTCCAGGCGCCGCTCTCCATGACCAGTCCACCATCGGCCGCGGCGGCCCCGGAGTCAAGGCCGGGTGCGGGCAGCCTCGGCGAGGTCGGCGATGTCGGACATCAGCCGCGACACCTCGAAGTCCTTCGGCGTGTAGACGGCGGCGACGCCGGCGTCGAGCAGGGCGGCCCGGTCGCCCTCGGGGATGATGCCGCCGACGACGACGGGTGCCTCGACCCCCTCGTCCCGGAGCAGGCGGACGACCTCGGGCACCAGCTCCAGGTGGGAGCCGGACAGGATCGACAGGCCGACCACGTCGACGTCCTCGTCCCTGGCGGCCGTCGCGATCTCCGCCGGGGTGAGGCGGATGCCCTGGTAGACGACCTCCATGCCGGCGTCGCGGGCGGCGACGGCGATCTGCTCGGCGCCGTTCGAGTGGCCGTCGAGGCCGGGCTTGGCCACGAGGAACCGGGGCGGGCCGCCGGGGAGGGCGGCGACCCGGTCGGCCACCGCCCGCAGCCCGTCGACCCTGGCGGCGCCGGCCCCGGCCGCCGCGGCCACCCCGGTGGGCGCCCGGTACTCGCCGAACACCTCCCGCAGCACGCCGGCCCACTCGCCGGTCGTGCCGCCGGCGGCGGCGAGGGCGATCGTCGCCGGCATCACGTTCCCGTCGGTGCCGGCGACCCGGCGCAGCTCGTCGAGCGCCCGCTTCACGGCGTCGTTGTCCCGCTCGGACCGCCAGGCCTGCACGTCGGCGATCAGCTGGTCCTGCACGGCCGGGTCGACCCGCAGGATGTGCTCCTCGCCGCCGAGGGGCGACGGAGCCGTCTCCGTGAACCGGTTGACCCCGACGACGACGAGGTCGCCGCTCTCCACCCGCCGCACCCGCTCGGTGTGGGAGCGCACCAGCCGGCCCTTCAGCTCGTCGATGGCCTCGAAGGCGCCGCCGAGGGCGAGCACGTCGTCGAGCTCGGCCGTCGCCTCCTCCACCAGCTCGGCCGTGCGGGCCTCGACCACCCTGGACCCGTCGAACAGGTCGTCGTGCTCGAGCAGGTCGGTCTCGTAGGCGAGGATCTGTTGGACCCGCAGGGACCACTGCTGGTCCCACGGCCGGGGGAGCCCGAGCGCCTCGTTCCAGGCCGGCAGCTGGATGGACCTTGCCCTGGCCCGCTTCGACAGGGTCACCCCGAGGGCCTCGAGCACGATCCTCGGCACGTTGTTCTCGGGCTGGGCCTCGGTCAGCCCGAGGCTGTTGACCTGCACGCCGTACCGGAACCGGCGCGCCTTGGGGTCGGTCACCCCGTAGCGCTCGGCCGTGATCCGGTCCCACAGCTCGGTGAAGGCCCGCATCTTGCAGGTCTCCTCCACGAACCGGATCCCGGCGTTGACGAAGAACGAGATCGAGGCGACGACGGCCGGGAACCGGTCCTCGGCCACCTGCCCGGACTCGCGCACGGCGTCGAGCACGCCGACGGCGGTGGCCAGCGCGTAGGCGATCTCCTGGACCGGCGTGGCGCCCGCCTCCTGGAGGTGGTAGCTGCAGACGTTGATCGGGTTCCAGCGGGGGATGCGGTCGGCGCAGAAGGCGACCATGTCGACGATCAGCCGCCGGCTCGGCCCGGGCGGGAAGATGTAGGTCCCCCGGCTCAGGTACTCCTTGACGATGTCGTTCTGGGTCGTGCCCCGCAGCCGGTCGAGGGCGACCCCCTCGGCCTCGGCGTTGGCCACGTACAGGCCGAGCAGCCAGGCGGCGGTGGCGTTGATCGTCATCGACGTGTTCATCTCGCCGACCGGGATGCCGTCGAGCAGCTCCCGCACGTGGCCGAGGTGGGCGACGGGCACGCCGACCTTGCCGACCTCGCCCCTGGCCAGCGGGTGGTCGGGGTCGTAGCCGGTCTGGGTGGGCAGGTCGAAGGCGATCGACAGCCCGGTCTGCCCCTTGGCCAGGTTGGTGCGGTACAGCTCGTTCGACGCCCTCGCCGTCGAGTGGCCGGAGTAGGTCCGCATCAGCCACGGCTGGTCGCGCTCGTGCCGCGTGGCGCTCATGGCGGTGATCCTCTCAAGAACGGGGGCAGCGGGCGAGCGAGCGCGTCGGCCAGCAGCCGCAGGTAGGTGGGCCGGGGGACGGCGACGGCGCCGAGCGAGGCGAGGTGGGGGGTGAGCCACTGGACGTCGAGGAGGGCCCCGCCGCCGTCGGCCAGCCGCTCGACGAGGGCGACGAGCGCCACCTTCGACGCGTCGGTGTGCCGGTGGAACATCGACTCGCCGGCGAACAGCCCGCCGACGGCGACCCCGTAGAGGCCGCCGGCCAGGTCGCCGTCCGGCGTCCAGGCCTCCACGCTGTGGGCCCACCCGAGGTCGTGCAGCGCGAGGTAGGCCCGCCGGACGGGCTCGGTGATCCAGGCGCCCGGCCGGCGCCGGTCGGCGCAGGCGGCGATCACGGCGGCGAACGCCGTGTCGACGCGGACCTCGAAGCGGGCGCAGGACTTCCGCAGCGACCGGCTGACCCGCAGGCCGTCGAGGGGCAGCACCCCGCGCGGGTCGGGCGACCACCAGGCGACCGGGCCGGAGCGGCCGAGCGGCATGGGGAACAGCCCGGCCCGGTAGGCGGCGAGCAGGGTGCCGGGCTCCAGGTCGGCGCCCACGCCGACCACGCCGTCCTCGTCGGCCGCGTGGGCCGGCGGGAACTGCCACTGGGTGGGCGGCGGCTCCACGGGCACGGCCCGACAGTGTGCCGCCGGCGGGCCGATCAGTCGGCGTCGTACCGGTAGAAGCCCCGGCCCGACTTCCGGCCCAGCCGGCCGGCCGCCACCATGCGCCGCAGCAGCGGCACGGGCGCGTAGTTCGGGTCGCGGAACTCCTCGTAGAGCGCGTCGAGGATGGCGACGGAGGTGTCGAGGCCGACGAGGTCGAGCAGGGCGAACGGGCCCATCGGGAAGTTGCAGCCGCCCTGCATGGCGGCGTCGACGTCCTCCACCGACGCCGTCCCCGCCGCCACCAGGCGGACCGCGTTGTTCAGGTACGGGAACAGCAGGGCGTTGACCACGAACCCGGCCCGGTCCTCGACCTCGACGGTCTGCTTCCCGCAGGCCTCGGCGAAGGCCCGCACCTCGGCCATCGTCTCGTCCGAGGCGGTGAGCGGGCGGACCAGCTCGACCAGCGCCATCACCGGCGCCGGGTTGAAGAAGTGGACGCCGCACACCCGGTCGGGCCGGCCCGTCGCCGCGGCCAGCTCGACGACCGGCAGGGTGGACGTGTTGGTGGCGAGGATGGCGTCGGGCTGGCACACCCGGTCGAGGTCGGCGAACAGCTCCCTCTTCACGTCGAGGTCCTCGACCACGGACTCGACGACGAGGTCGCAGTCGGCCAGGTCCTCGAGCGCCGAGGTGCACACGACCCGGGACAGGGTGGCGTCCCGCTCGCCGGCGTCGAGCCGACCCTTGGCGACGAGGCGGTCGAGCGACGCCTCCAGGCCGGCGTAGAGGGCGTCGGCGGTGCCGTCGGCCCTCGACCGGAGGACGACCTCGAGGCCGGCCCTGGCGGCGACCTCGGCGATGCCCGAGCCCATGATCCCCGAGCCCACGATGCCCACTCGCTTGATCACGGCCGGAGGTTACCCAGCGGTAGGGTTCGGAGCCATGCGGAGGCCCGGATGAGCGGCGTCCTGGCCCTGGTCGGCGGGGGCGAGTGGCGGGAGGGCTGCACCTTCGACGCCCGCCTCCTCGAGGCCGGCGGCGGCGAGGTCGTCGTCCTGCCGACGGCGGCCGCCTACGAGCACCCCGAGCGCCTGGTGGCCACGGCCACGGCGTGGTTCGCCTCGCTCGGCGGCCGGGCCACCGGCCTGCCCGTGCTCTCCCGGCGCGACGCCTTCGACGAGGCCAACGTGGCCGCCGTGCGGGCCGCCCGGTTCACGTACCTGGGCGGGGGCTCGCCCCTCCACCTCCGCTCGGTCCTGAAGGAGACGCCACTCTGGCAGGCGCTCGTCGACGCCTGGCACGACGGCGCCGTCCTGGCCGGGTCGTCGGCCGGCGCCATGGTCCTCTGCGACCCGATGGTCGACCCGAGGGGCGGCGCGTTCACGGTCGGGCTCGGCCTCGTCGCCCAGGTCGCCTTCGTCCCCCACGCCGACACCTGGTCGGCGGAGCTGGCCCGCCGCACGGTGGCCCTCGCCCCGCCCGACCTGCCCGTGGTCGGCGTCGACGAGCGCACCGCGCTCGTCCGGGAGCCGGACGGCTCGTGGTCGGCGGAGGGCGCCGGCGAGGTCGCCGTCGTGGTCGGTGGCCGCCCTTCCGGGCTGGCAGCTCTCCCCGCGTGACGGGGTGGTTCACGTTCTGCGCGATCCGGGGCAGAATGGCGGCAGGGAACCAGGTCTAGTCGGCACAACCAGGTGGAAGGCGGGAGCACATGGCGGGTGCGACCGAAGCCGCCGCCGTCGGCGAGCGGCTACGCGCCGTTCGGCGCCTGCGGCAGCTGTCGTTGGAAGAGGTCGAGCGCCGATCGGGCGGTCGATGGAGCGCGTCGGCGGTCGGGGCCTACGAGCGGGGGTTCCGGAACATGACCGTCGAGCGGCTCCGCGAGCTGGCGGAGTTCTACGACGTGCCGCTCGGCGCCCTGCTCGGCAGCGAGGACGTGCTCGTCCTGCCGAGCACGGACGTCCCGAGCCGGGTCGTGCTCGACCTCGACGCCCTGTCGGCCGAGCCCGAGGCCGCGGCGGTGCTGCGCTTCGCCCGCTCGATCGCGGAGGAGCGGGGCCGGCCGGACTCGCTGCTCGCCATCAGGGCCGGTGACGTGCGCACGCTCTGCGTGCTGCTCCAGATGGACGAGGCCGCGCTCCTGTCCCGGCTGCGCAGCTGGGGCGCCCTGGCCGGTCGCCGGTAGGGCGCGGGCGGCCCGGCTACCGTCGGGCCGTGCCCCTCGTCGTCCAGAAGTTCGGTGGGACGTCGGTGGCCGACGCCGAGCGCATCCGCGCCGTCGCCGACCACGTCGCCCGCACCCGCCGGCGGGGCAGCGACGTCGTGGTCGTCGTCAGCGCCATGGGCAAGGAGACCGACGACCTGCTCCGGCTGGCCGGCGAGGTGTCGACGTCGCGGCCGGGCCGGGAGATGGACATGCTGATCACGGCGGGCGAGCGGAAGGCCATGGCCCTCGTGTGCATGGCCCTCCACGACCTCGGCGTGCCGGCCGACTCGTTCACGGGCAGCCAGGCGGGGCTGATCACCGACACGAGCCACACCGACGCCAGGATCGTCGAGCTGCGGCCCGACCGGGTGCGGGCCGCCCTGGCCGCCGGCCGGGTGCCGGTCGTCGGCGGGGCCCAGGGCGTGTCGACGGCGAGGGACGTCACCTTCCTCGGCCGGGGCGGCTCGGACACGACCGCGGTCGCGCTGGCCGCCGCCCTCGGCGCCCACGCCTGCGAGAAGTACAGCGACGTGCCCGGCGTGTTCACCGCCGACCCCCGGCTGGTCCCGACGGCGAGGCGGCTCCCGAGGATCAGCTTCGAGGAGATGCTGGAGGTCTCGGCCACCGGCAGCGGGGTGCTCGCCCACCGCTCGGTCGAGTACGCGAGGAACCACGGCGTGCGCCTGCACGTCCGGTCGAGCTTCACCTGGGAGCCGGGCACCTGGGTCGAGGAGGAGGACCCGTCCATGGAGCAGGCCATCGTCTCCGCCGTCACCCACGACGTCACCGAGGCGAAGATCACCGTCCACGGCGTGCCCGACCGGCCCGGCGTCGCCGCCCGCCTGTTCCGCCAGCTGGCCGACCGCAAGGTGTCGGTCGACATGATCGTCCAGAACACCTCCGTGTCGGGGGCCACCGACATCTCCTTCACGGTGCCGACCGCCGACGTGGCGGCCAGCCTGGCCGCCGCCGAGGCGGTGGGCGACGACATCGGCGCCGCCGGGGCCGAGGCCGACGAGAAGATCGCCAGGGTGAGCGTGGTCGGGGCCGGCATGAAGACGAACCCCGGCGTGGCCGCGACCATGTTCGAGACCCTGGCCGAGGCCGGCATCAACATCGAGATGATCTCGACCTCCCCGATCCGCATCAGCTGCGTCATCCGGGGCGACCAGGTCGAGGACGCCGTCCGGGTCCTCCACGACGCCTACGGGCTGGACCGGCTGGACCGCGGCGACCCCGTCGCGTAGCGGGCCGGCCGCTACCGTGGCCGGCATGCACGTCGCCATCGTCGGCGCCACCGGCCAGGTCGGGGGCGTGATGCGCTCGGTGCTGGCGGAGCGCCGCTTCCCGGTCACCTCGCTCCGGCTGCTGGCCTCGGCCCGGTCCGCCGGGCGCCGCCTGCCCTGGGGTGACGGTGAGGTGGAGGTCGAGGACGCGGACACCGCCGACTGGGGCGGCGTGGACCTCGCCCTGCTCTCCGCCGGCGCCACCGCCTCCCGGGCGCTCGCCCCCCGCATCGCCGCCGCCGGCGCGCTGGTCATCGACAACTCCTCGGCCTGGCGGATGGACCCCGACGTGCCCCTCGTCGTCAGCGAGGTCAACCCCGAGGCGCTCGACCGGGTGCCGAAGGGCATCGTCGCCAACCCCAACTGCACGACGATGGTCGCCATGCCGGTGCTGAAGCCCCTCGACCGGGAGGCCGGCCTCGTGCGCCTGGTGGCGAGCACCTACCAGGCCGTGTCCGGCGCCGGCCTGGCCGGCGTGGACGAGCTGGCCGACCAGCTGGCCAAGGCCGGCGACGCGGCCAGGGACCTCACCTACCGGGGCGACGCCGTCGACCTGCCGCCCGCGTCCGTGTTCCCGGCACCCGTCGCCTTCAACGTCGTCCCCCGGGCCGGCGACCCGCTCGACGACGGCAGCGGCGAGACCGTCGAGGAGCGCAAGCTCAGGGACGAGACCCGCAAGATCCTCGGGCTGCCCGACCTCCCGGTGGCCGCCACCTGCGTCCGGGTGCCGGTCTTCACCGGCCACTCGCTCGCCCTGTCGGCCGAGTTCGCCGAGCCGCTCGCGCCCGAGCGGGCCGTCGAGCTCCTGGCCGGCGCGCCGGGCGTCGTCCTCGCCGACGTGCCGACCCCGCTCGCCGCCGCCGGCACCGACCCCGTCCTCGTCGGCCGGGTCCGCCGCGACCCCTCGGTGCCCGGCGGCCGGGGCCTGTCGCTGTTCGTCAGCGGCGACAACCTCCGCAAGGGCGCGGCGCTGAACGCCGTCCAGGTGGCCGAGGCCTGGCTGGCCCGCCGCTCCGGCTAGCTCAGCGGGGGCACCGGCACGGCAGCCCGCCGCACCGGGGGCAGCCGCCGGCGTAGCGGGCGGCGGCCTCGTCGAGGGAGATCCCGAGCTGGTCGGCGAGCGAGGCCAGCCAGGCGAGCACGTCGCCGAGCTCGTGGCGCTGGGCCGCCCGGTCGCCCTTGCGCACGGCCTGGGCCAGCTCGCCGAGCTCCTCGGCCAGCCAGGCCACCGTCGCCGCCGTCCCCCTCGCCCGGTCCCGCTCGCCGTAGGTGCGGGCCATCAGGTCCTGGAAGCCGGCGAGGTCCATGGCGACCGAGGGTACGGCGCAGGAGCGCGCCGCCCCGCCGTCGAACGGTCACACCAGCAGAGCACCGGCCACGCACCGTAGGATGTGCACCTGCGGTCGAAGTCGGGCGAAGGGCTGGGGACCGGGGGTCGGCATGCCACTCACACCTGAGGACATCGAGCGGCGCCAGTTCACGGTGACCTTGCGCGGCTACCACACCGCCGAGGTCGACGCCTTCCTCCGCCACATCGCCGCCGAGCTCCGCGAGCAGCTCGCCCTGCCCGGCCTCCCGTCGCTGCCCCCCGCCCCGGACGGCGCGCCGGTCGTGCGGGCCGACATGGGCGTCGGCCCGGCGTTCGGGCGGGTGGCGCACACGATCGCCTCGCTCCTCCAGACGGCGGCCGAGTCGGCGGCGGACATCCGCCGCGACGCCGAGGAGGAGGCGGCGGCCACGCGGGCGAAGGCGGCCGAGGAGGCGAGGGCGCTGCGGGAGCGGGTCGACCGGGAGGCGGCCGAGACGACCGCCGCCACCCAGGCCGAGCGCCAGCGGGCCGAGCAGGAGGCGGCCGAGGCCAGGGCGAGGGCCGGGGCCGAGGTCGACCGGGCCAGGGCCGACGCTGCCCGCATCCTCGAGTCGGCCAGGCGGGAGGCGGCCGAGCTGCGCAGCCGGGCCCAGGCCGACCACGACCGGCTGGTGGCCATCGACCGCGACCTGCGCGGCCGGCTGGAGCAGACCGCCGAGAACCTCCTCCGCTCGCTCCACCGCCCGGTCGTCCAGGACCCGGTGTCGATGCCCGTCCTGTCGCTGCCGGATGAGGAGCGCCGGGTGGTCGAGCCGCCGGTCGCCGAGTGGGCCGACGGCTGACCAGCCCGAGCCGGCCCGCCCCGACCTGACCCTCACCGCCGGCGTCCTCGTCGCCGTCGTCGCCGTCGGCCTCACGCTCTCGGGCGCCGCGGCCGGCGTCTCCCTCGCCGTCGTGCGCTCCCGGGCCACCGCGGCGGCGCTCGCCGGGGCGGCGTTCGTGCTGACCGTGTGCCTGTGGCCGGGCGACACGGGCACGTTCCGCCACCGGGAGCCGTTCGAGGGGTTCCTCGGCTGGAGCGGCTCGCCGGTCGAGACCCTGGCCAACGTCGCCCTCTACGTCCCCCTGGGCTGGGCGGTGGCCGCCCTGTCCCGGCGCGGCTGGCGCCACCCGGCCGCCGCCCTGGTGCTGGCGCTGCCGTTCGTGGCCGAGGGCCTCCAGGGCGCCGCCGAGTCGCTGCACCGCCAGTCGAGCGTGGTGGACCTGGCCGCCAACCTGGCCGGCGCGGCGATCGGGCTGGCCGCCGGGTCCCGGCTCAGGCCGGCCGGCGGGCGCTGACCAGCCAGGCCGAGCCGCTCAGCACGACGGCGCCGTCGTCGCCGGCGCTCGCCGCGAGGAGCTGCTCGACGGCGGCCCACGCCCTCGCCGCGGCGTCCGGCGGGGCCGGGTCGATGACCCGCCTGGCCAGCTCGCTGCGGCCGAGGAAGGCGAGCGCGTCGCCCACCGAGCCGCCCAGCCGGGCCGGGGCCCGCACCTCGTCGAGGGCCACGTCGACCAGGCCGGCGCCGGCGAGGAGCGACCGGAGGCGGTCGCCGTCGGCCAGCGCGAACGGGCCGGGGCGGTTCGGGTCGGCCGGCGGCGGGGCGGGCACGTGGGCCAGGGCGGCGGCCGCCGGCGCGGCGATCCAGTCGTTCTCGGCGAGGTCCATCCAGCAGGCGAGCACCAGCCGCCCGCCCGGGCGGAGGGTGGCGGCCAGGTTGGCGAAGGCGGCCGCCGGGTCGTCGAAGAACATCACGCCGAACCGGCTGACGACGAGGTCCTGCGACGCCGGCGGGAAGGGGTGGACCTGGGCGTCGCCCCGGACCCAGTCGACGTCCACGCCGGCGGCCTCGGCCCGCCTGGCCGCCTCGGCCAGCATCGGCCGCGACACGTCGACCCCGGTGACCCGCCCGCCCGGCGCCACCAGCCGGGCCAGGTCGACGGCCAGCGCGCCGGTGCCGCAGCCGACCTCGAGCGCCCGCTCGCCGGGGCGCGGGTCGGCGGCGGCGAGCAGGGCGTGGCCGAACGGGCGCAGCATGGCGTCGTAGCGGGCCGCCTCGCGCACCCAGTGCTCGCCGGCCGGCCCGTCCCAGCTGGCGATCTCCTCCGCGTTCACCATGACCGGTCGGGAAGGCGGGATTCGAACCCGCGACCTCAGCGTCCCGAACGCTGCGCGCTAACCAAGCTGCGCTACTTCCCGGAGACCCCGATCCTACCCCGACTCAGCCGGGCGCCGGTTGGCGTTGGCGCTTGCGCCACGAGCGGGGCCGGTCGCCGCCGTCGGCCCGGTCCTCCTCGGGGATGCCGGGCGCCGCCCCCTCGATCGACGCCGCCGACGGCGGGCCGACGTGGGGCTCGGACGGGCCCTCCTCCATCAGCCTGGTCATGACCCGCCGGAGGCCGAGCGGCTCCAGCGGCTTGACCAGCCACTCGTCCGCCTCGGAGCGCTTGGCGAGGAACACGTCGGGCACGCGGTCGAGGAGCATGAGGACCGGCAGGTGGGGGAGCCGGCCGACCCCCTCCTCCAGGCGGATGGCCATGCAGGTGGCCATTCCGCCCATGTTGCCGATCTGGAGGTCGAGCACGACGAGGTCGGGCAGGCGCTGCTCGATGGCCGGGAGGACGTGCTTGCCGGCCCGCACCCGCCGGATCGACACGTCCGGGCCGCCGACGGCCGCGGCCACCTCGTCCGCCACCCAGTCCGCGTCCGTGGCGAGCAGCACGTCGGGCACGGCGGTCAGGCTAGCTGGCCGGTCGTGGGTCACAGGAGGCCCTGGAATCCCCCGAGGCGGCCCCGGGTACCATCCCGGCCACGTCCCCTCGCGCTAGGAGGCTGCGTGCTGGAGATCCAGGTGGAGCGAGCCGACGACCACACGGTCTGCCGACCGGTGGGCGAGCTCGACGCCTACACGGTCGGGCAGTTCCGCGAGGCGCTGAGCGAGCTGGCCACCACGCCCCGGCTGCTCATCGACCTCTCGGCCGTGCCGTTCATGGACTCGGCCGGCCTCGGCGCGCTCATCGGCGGCATCCGGCGGGCGAGGGAGGCGGGGGGCGACGTCGCCGTCGCCTGCTCCCGCCCCACGCTCACCCGCCTGCTCCACACGACCGGGTTCGACCGGATCGTGCCGGTGACCGAGACCCTCGAGGAGGCGCTCGCCGCGCTCTCCACGGCGAGCGACGGCGCCCACCAGGGCTGAGCCGGCCGGGCCCGTCGAGGAGGTGCGTCAGCCGAGCAGGTGGCGGCCGACCTCGGCCAGGCCGTCGAGGTCGTGCACGTCGGAGCCGAGGAACGGCACGAGCACGACCGGCGCCGGCCGCACCCGCTCCGCCAGCCCCTCCAGGTGGCGCTCCTCGGCGGTGGCGACGGCCCGGAAGTCGGCCAGGTTGGCGTAGAGCCCGGCCAAGGCCTCGGCCGCCTCCCCGCCCCGGGCCGCCAGGGTCCGCGCCCGCTCCCGCGCCGCCTCGGGCAGGCCGTCGCCGAAGCGGGGGTGGACCCGGTTGACGACGAGCGCTCGCACCGGGATGCCGCCCTCGGCCAGCCGGCCGGCGAAGAACCTCGCCTCCTCGATCGTGTCCCGCCGGGGCGAGGCGACGAGCACGAAGGCGGTGGCCGGGTCGGACAGGAGCTGGAGGACCCGCTCGGCGCGGTCCCTGAACCCCTGCTCCATGCCCTCGAAGGCCTGGAAGAAGGCGACGGCGTCGTTCACCACCTCGCCGCCGACCACCCGGGACACGGTCCGGAAGAAGGCCTGGGCGGCGAAGCCCACGGCCCGCACGAGCCCCCTGGTCGGGGCCATGAGCGCCCGGAACAGCCGGTGGTCGAGGAAGGCGGTCAGCCGGCGGGGGGCGTCGAGGAAGTCGAGGGCGTTGCGGCTGGGCGGCGTGTCCACCACGACCAGGTCGAAGTTCCGCTCCTCGTGGAGCTCGTAGAGCTTCTCCATGGCCATGTACTCCTGCGTGCCGGAGAGGGCGCCGGAGATGTTGCGGTAGAAGCGGTTCGACAGGATGCGCTCGGCCTGGGCCTCGTCCTCGGCGTGCTGGACGACGAGGCGGTCGAAGGTGCTCTTCGTGTCGAGCATGAGCGCCCACAGCTCGCCCGGCCAGTCGCCGTCGATGCGGCTCGGCGTGTCGGACAGGCCCTCCAGGCCGAGCGCGTCGGCCAGCCGCTTGGCCGGGTCGATCGTGACGACGACCGCCTGGCGGCCCTGGCGGGCTCCCTCGAGGGCGAGCACGGCCGCCGTCGTCGTCTTGCCCACCCCGCCCGACCCGCAGCACACGAGGATGCCGCTGGTGGCGACCAGGTCGGCGAGGGCCGTCCGGTCGCTCACGTCCCCGTGCTGGCCGTCGGCAGCTCGACCACGCCGGCCAGCTGGTCGGTCAGCTCCCCGGCCAGCCGGTCGACGTGCTCGGGGCCGAGGTCGGCGGTGAACAGGTACGGCAGCCGCAGCTGGGGGAGGGGGAGCTCGGCGGCCAGCCGGGCCACCTGCTCCTCCTGGAGCGCCATGCGCCGGCGGCGGAAGGCGGCCGCCGCGGCCATCGCCTCCGCCTCGCCCGCGCGGAGCCCGACCCCGGCCGCCTCGGCCAGCGCGCCGGGGTCGCCGTCGAGGCCGCGCAGCGCCGGGTAGACCCCGTTGACCACCACGGGGCCGAGGCTGACCCCGACCCGGTCCTCCAGCCGGTAGGCCGTCTCCACCAGCTCGTTGACCGGCGTCTCCTCCGGCAGGGTGACGAGCAGGACCTGGCAGCGCGACGGGTCGGTGAGCAGGTCGAGCACGTCGCTCGCCTGGGCCTGGATGGGCCCGACCCGCACGGCGTCGAGCAGCCCCCTCGCCGACATCAGGAACGTGATGGCGTGGCCGGCGGCGGGGGCGTCGAGGACGAGCAGGTCGGCCGTCCCGCTCCGCTCCAGCTGCTTGACCTTGCCGAGCACGAGGATGTCGCGGATGCCGGGCGCGGCGGTGGCGACGACGTCGAGCGCGCCGCTCGACACCAGCCGCTTGGAGATGCGCTCCAGCCCGTGGCCGTGGAGGTAGTCGAGCAGGGCCTCGTCGGGGGTGAGCGTGCGGGCCCGCACGTCGGCGGCGCCGTCGGGCCCGCCGCCGGGGGACAGCACCACCTCGTCGTAGGTGAGCGACGAGTGGCCGAACAGGCCGGGCAGCCCGCTCTTGCCCTCGACCTCGACGATCAGGGTCGACAGCCCGGCGCGGGCGGCGGCCCTGGCCAGCGCGGCCGTCACCGTCGTCTTGCCCACACCGCCCTTCCCGGCCACGATGACGAGGCGGGACGCGGTGAAGAACCGCACCGGATCCAACCGACTCCCTTCGGAGGAACGTGCTGCGCAGACTACCCAGGGGCCTCCTGGCCGCCGTGGGGATCGTCCTCGCCCTGGCCTGGGCCGGCCCGGCCGCGGCCCGGCAGCCGGCGGCCGGCGTGGTCGACGTGGTCGAGGTCACCGGGCTGCTCGACCCGGTGATGGTCGACTTCGTCGAGCGGGCCATCGAGGACGCGGCGGCGGACGGCAGCGTGGCCGTGGTCCTGCGGGTGGACAGCCCGGGCGCCGTCGTCGGCGAGGACGAGGTGACCGGCCTGCTCGACGCCGTCGACGCCTCGCCCGTGCCGGTGACGGCCTGGGTGGGGCCGAGCGGCGCGGCCGCGAAGGGCGACGCCGCCCGGCTCGTGCTCGCCGCCGAGGTGTCGGGCATGGCCCCCGGGACGAGGATCGGCGACCTGCCGGCGGGCACGGCCGGCGGCCTGCCGCCCGGGCTGGTGGAGGGCACCCTGCCGGCGGCGGAGGCGGCCGAGGCCGGCGTGGTCGACCTCGGGCCGGAGGAGGCGCCCGTCGTCGGCGACTTCGTCGTGGAGCTGCCGGGGGTCGAGAGCCGGGTGGTGGACGAGGGCGACGAGCGCCGCCGGGAGCCGGTGACGACCGTGCGCTTCGCCAAGCTCACCCCGGTCGACCAGCTGTTCCACACCGTGGCGAGCCCGTCGGTGGCCTACCTGCTGCTCGCCAGCGGGCTGCTGCTGATCGTGTTCGAGCTGTACACGGGCGGGTTCGGCATCGCAGGGGCGGTCGGCGCCGGCGCCGCCGTGCTCGCCGCCTACGGGCTCGACGTGCTGCCCACGTCGCCGGTCGGCCTCGGCCTCGTCCTGTTCTCGATGCTGGCGTTCGCGGTCGACGTGCAGACCGGCGTGCCGCGGGTGTGGACCGGCATCGGCACCGCCTCGTTCGCGCTCGGCTCGCTGCTGCTCTTCGACGACCCCGTCTCGCTCTCGTGGGTGGCGCTCGTCGTCGGCCTGCTCGGCGTGCTGCTCATGGTCCTCGGCGGGATCCCGGCCGTCGTCCGCAGCCGGTTCTCGACCCCGACGGTCGGCCGGCAGTGGATGGTCGGCGAGACCGGGGAGGCCGTCACCGCCATCGCCCCCGACGGCGTCGTGCGGGTGCGGGGCGTGCCGTGGCGGGCCCGCACCAACCGCGCCACCCCGGTGGACGCCGGGCAGCCCGTCCGGGTGGCGTCGATCGAGGGCCTCCTGCTCGAGGTCGAGCCCCTCGAGGGCGCGGCCCGCGACTACCGAGAGCGGCGTCCGGCAACGTCCTGACCTGCGGCGCTGCCACCAAACTGACCCTTGTGCGCTTGTGGATGACGGTTGTACCTTCGCTTTCTCGGGAGAGGGAGGGAGCAGTGAGCGCACTTGGGGTCGAGGAGTCCTGGCAGGTACGAGCCGCGTGCCGGGGCCCGCAGGCGGCGGTGTTCTTCCCGCCGGCGCACTTCGAGCGCAAGGAGGAGAAGCTGCACCGCGAGCACCGCGCCAAGGCCATCTGCGCGACGTGCCCGGTGCGCCAGCCGTGCCTGGACTACGCCATCCGCATCCGCGAGCCGCACGGGATCTGGGGCGGGCTGAGCGAGCTCGAGCGCAAGCACCTCCTGGCGGCCGGGCTGAGCTGAGTTACCCGCGGGTAGGCTCGGGCCCGCATGGCGAGCCCGGCCAGCGCGGACGACGGCGACGACGCCGATCCAGCGGCGGTCGCGCCCAACCTGGGCGCCGGCCTGTCGTGGCGGCGCACCTGGGTTGACGACCGCCCGGCGCTGTACGCGGTCGGTGGTGAGGGCCTCCCGGTCCTGTTCCTCCACGGGTGGGCCCTCGGGCACCGCAGCTACCGGGGCGCGCTCCACCGCCTGCTCGGCATGGGCTGCCGGGTCCACGCGCCCGCCCTGCCCGGCTTCGGCGGCACCGCCGACCTGCCCGGCCGCTCGTTCTCGCTCGGCGGCTACGCCGAGTGGGCCGACCGCTTCCTCGACGCCGTCGGCGTCGACGAGCCCGCCCTCGTCGTCGGCCACAGCTTCGGCGGCGGCGTCGCCATCAAGCTGGCCGCCGAGCACCCCGACCGGGTGTCCTCGCTGGCGCTCGTCAACTCCATCGGCGGGTCGGCGTGGAAGGAGGGCCGGAGGGTCCGGTCGATGGCCGAGCGGCCGCTGTGGGACTGGGGGCTGCACTTCCCGAGCGACGTCTGGCCCCTTCCCCAGGCCACGAGGATCCTCCCGGTCATGCTCGAGGAGGCCCTGCCCAACCTCGTGCGCAACCCGATGGCCATCTGGCGGGTGGCCCAGCTGGCCCGGCGGGCCGACCTGACGAGGGACCTCGAGGCGCTGAAGGAGCGGGGCCTGCCGGTGGCGGTCATCTGGGGCCGGCGGGACGGGGTGATCACCAAGGCCTCGTTCGAGGCGCTGTGCCGGGCCCTCGGCTGCGAGGGCGAGGTGGTCGAGGGCAGCCACTCCTGGCTGCTGGCCGACCCCGACACGTTCGGCGAGGTCATCACCAACGTGGTCGCCGTGGCCAAGGTGGCGAGGGAGCTGGAGGAGGACGACGCCGCCGCCCGCCGCACCGGCTTCCTCGGCCGGTCCCGGCGCCGGCCCCGCACCCTGCGCACGGTCGCCGGCGCCACCCCGGCCGACGAGGTTGACGAGGACGACGCAGCCGACGAGGCCGAGCAGGCCTAGACGGCGGGCAGGCGGGGGCCGGCGACCCTGAGGTCGCCCCGCCGCCGGGTGACCCCGGTGGCGTCGAGGTGGGCGAGGAGGGGCAGGGCGTGCTTCCTCGTCGTCCCGAGCGCGTCGCGCACCTCGGCCACCGTGACCCCGCCCGGCCGGTCGGCCAGCAGGCGGGCGACGACCGCGGCCGCCGCCTCGACGGCGCCC
>DASWMK010000023.1 GCA_036399815.1 Acidimicrobiales bacterium | reverse complement strand
AAGCGCAAGTCGGAGCGAGGCGACTCCGCGGTAGTTGAGAATTTCGACACCGCGCAACATGACGTCACGCCGCGACAAGCCACGCCGCGAGGCCCAAGACGCCCGTTTCATCACTACATCGAGCAGCCGGTCGACCTGTTCTGGGTTTGACCCCCCGAGAGCGGAGCGTGCGTGTCACGACGCTCCGCACGGACGCACGAACGTCGTGACTGGGTGGTGCCGTCCAGTCGACCTTTAGGTCACGCTTCACGACGCGGACGATCGGGTCGGCTCCGTCGAGATCCACCGGATCAGCTCTTCGATCAGCGGTTTCATCGGCAGCGCGAAAGTGACGACCTCATCGGCGCGTGCCGTGAGCCTGCCATCACCAGGTTCAGGATCTCCAACATCCGCTCCGTGATCTCCGTAGTGCTGCCCGCTACCCCGACGTGGGCGGACGTGCGAGGTCGCGCCATCGGGCCTGGACGAAGACGCTACCCGCAGTCACGTCGACTGAAATCAGTCGCGGGTTACCGCCGTCGCGAGCAGCGGTCAGGCTGACGGTCGTCGTCAAAGGCTGGAAGGTCACCCATGCGCGCGTCGCGCCCGCTTGGAGTACTTGCCGTGGTTCGGTGAAGCGGTGGGAAGCTGCGCGCGCAGACTTGGCGCGACGACCACGTTCACGCGCTGCTATGGGGTGGGCTGCCGCGCTGCCCAGCGTTGCATCCGGCGATTGCAGGCGTCACGACGTCGTACGTGGACGCGTCGCTCCGATGACGGAGCCGTCGTTGGTGATGTCACGGACGGCGACGGGCGTGTTCGTGTTGAGCGCTTCGACGACAAGGCCCATCCCGAGGTAGATGGCGACGTGGTCGGCGTCGCCGGGTGGGAGGCGGCCGTAGTTGAAGAAGACGAGGTCGCCAGGGAGGAGGGCGTCGAGCTGGCCAGGGCCGGCTGGTACGGCGACGGCGTTCGGGTCGTCGAACTGGGTGTCGGCGGTGAACGGGAGGACCACCCCGTTCTGGTTGAACGCCCACCAGGTTAGGCCTGAGCAGTCGAAGGCGGGCGGGTCGGGGTCGTCGACGCGGCCGGCGCCCCACTGGTACGGGTCGCCGAGTTGGGAGCAGGCGTCGGCGATGACGGCGAGGACGAGGGCGGAAGGCGCCGACGCGTCGGTCGTGTGAGCGCCGCACGAGATCGGGCCGCCGACGCCGCTGCTCTCGTAGGCCGCGGCGACGGCCAGCACCTGCTGTACGTAGGCGCTCGAGTTGTTGTAGCGGAGGAGCGCGGCTCGGACGTCGACGATCTCACCGGCGCCACGGCAGAGGTAGTCGGCTGCTGTCGGGATGGCGTCGTACGCGTTGTGCGGGTCACGGGCCCCGTCGCCTGAGCCGTCGACGCCCCATGTCCGCCACGTGCCGGGGATGAACTGCATCGGGCCGACGGCGTGGTCCCAGAGGGTGTCGCCGTCCCAGGCCCCGCCGTCGGTGTCCCTAATCGCTGCCGTCCCACCGGATCCGTCGAGGGTCGGGCCGACGATCGGGGGAGCGACGGCTCCGGTGTCGGCGTCGAGTACGGCGCCGCGGTGGCGGCCGTGGTCCGTCTCGACCTTCCCGACGGCCGCCAGGACGGTCCACGGCAGTCCACGGCAACGGGAGGCGGCGGACTGGTAGACGGGCAGCAGGTCGGCAGGGATGTCGGCGACGGCTCGAGCGCTCGGCACGACAGCGGTCGGCGGTGCCCCACCTGCTGCCAGGACGGGGAGCCCGATCAGGGAGCCTGCGAGGAGCGCGAGCGCGGCGGGCGCGGTCAGGAGCTTGGCATGCATCGACGGGACAGGCCCCTCAGGCGGCCTAGCGGGACCGTCGTCGCGGTCGTCCGCCTGGACCACCGGCCCGGCTTCGTCCGGTGCGGGCTGAGCGTGGTTCGAGCGGCGAACCAGGGAGGAGGCACCGGCATCGTGCGAGCGGTTCGAGAACTACTGACCGGCGTGGTCGTCGTCGTGGGGCAGGTCGAGGTGAACCCGTCGGCCGACGGGCTGCCCGGCGGCGACCTGATCCAGCGGCTCCTCAACTGGGGCCAGATGGGGGCGCTGTGGGCGTCGCTGGCCGCGGTGCTCGCCGGCGGCGCGTACTACGGCTGGTCGCAGGTCCACGGCTCCTACGCCGGCGCAGCCAAGGGCAAGGCGTTCGCCGTCGGAGGAGCGGTAGGCGCCATCATCACCGGGCTCGCGCCACTGATCGTCAACACGCTGTTCAACGAGGTGTCGTGATGGCGGCCGGAGGACGTCATGGGCGCTGGGGCCGTATCGGCGTCGTCGCAGCAGCAGTGGCGGCGGTGTTCGTCTCCGGCATGGCCGCCCACGCCGCGGTGGCGAACGGCGACCCGCGTCCGAGCGGCGGCGGGGAACCAGCGGTCGCCGCGCCGAGTGCGGACGTACGGCGCCGGACCGCCGGCGGAGTCGTCCTCGGGTTCCCGCGAAGCCGAGCCGGTGCGCGGGAGGCAGCGCTGAGCTACGCCGCGACGGTCCCGCAGCAGCTCATGTACGCCACCCCAGAGCAGGTGGTGGACATCGTGACTGCGACGTCGGCCGACGGGGCAACGGAGGCCAGCCCGGCCGAGGTGTCGGCGTCGGTGACGGAGGCGCAGGCGGTGCTGGTGGGCGGCTTCGGCACCGCGTGGTGGATCGTGGCGCCCCTCGCCGTCCGTGTCGACGCCTACGACGGCGACCGGGCCCAGGTGTCGGTGTGGGTCGTCCGCGTGCTCTCACGAGCGGCGGTGGCGTCCCCGCAGACTTCCTGGGCGGTGACGACGCTCGAGCTGGTGTGGGAGCGGGGCGACTGGCGCGTCTGGTCCTCGGACGACTCGCCCGGCCCGACGCCGGAGCCGGACGGGTCCGACCGGCCAGCGACGGCGACCCAGCTCGACGAGCGCCTCGACGGTTTCGAGCTCGTCAAGGACCACGGGTGACTCGAACGGTGACGCTCGCCGGGTGGTTCCCGGGCTGGGCGTTCGCGCCGGTCGGCTGGGTCTGGGACCGCGTGACGGACTTCGGCGGCCAGATCGCCGAGACGGCGTTCTCGTCCATCGTGTCGGGCGTCGCCGCATGGGTGCTCGACGGGGTCGCCTGGGTGGCCGCGTCGGTCGCCGGCTTCTTCGTCGAGTCCACCAGCCCCGATGTCGAGGCGGGCTGGTTCTCGGGCCCCGAGAGCCCCTACCTCCTGATGGCCACGATCGGCGGCAGCGTGCTGGTCCTGATGATGTTCTTCAGCATCGTCCAGGGCGTCGTCACCGGCGATACCACGACGCTCGCCCGGAGGCTCGCCGTCGACGTCCCGACCGCGGTCGTCGGCATCGCCGCCGGTGTCGTCGTCTTCCAGCTGCTCATCGACCTCTCGGACGCGATGACGCAGGCGCTCATGTCGTACTTCGGCGACGACGTACGGCACTTCGCCGACGTCGTCGGCGCCGCGTCGGGCGTCACCGGCGAGGTCGCCACGGCCATCGTCGTCGTGCTGCTCGGCTTGGTGGCGCTGCTCGGCGGTCTGCTGATCTTCGTCGAGCTCGTGATCCGGTCGGCGCTTATCTACCTGCTCGTCGCAATGGCGCCGCTCGCCTTCGCGGCGCTGGCGTGGCCGGCGACCCGCGGCATCTTGCGCCGGACGGTCGAGCTGCTCGTCGCGGTGATCTTCTCGAAGGTCGTCATCGCCCTCGCGCTGTCGATCGGGGGTGCCGCCCTAGCCGGCGCCGTCGGGCCGGGCGGGTCGACCGGGCCGGACGTGGAGGTGCCAGACGAGCCCGGGCAGGAGGAGCCTGGGGAGCCGGCTCCGTCCGATGGCGACGACGCGTCCAGCGTGACCGCCTCCGTCGGTGTCCTCCTCGCGGCGACGGCGATCTTCGGTCTCGCCTGCTTCAGCCCCTTCGTCGTGCTGCGCCTCCTGCCGATCGTCGAGGGCGCGGCCGTCGCCCAGGGCGTGAGGGGCGGACCGCTGCGGGCCGCTCAGCAGGTGCAGTCGCTGCGGTACCAGCACGTGATCGCCCGCCGCATGGCGGGCGCTGCTGCGCCGCCAGCAGCGTCCGGCGGCGGCGGCTCGAGCGGCGGGAGCGGCGCTGCGAGTGCATCGCCGAGGCCGCCCTCCCGCGCACCGGCCGTCGTCGGGGCGACCCAGCGCTCGACCCACCCCGGCAGGTCCGACCATTCGACGCCTCCCAACGAGCGGGACGCTGGCGCATGACCCCGGAAGAGCAGCGGACGTACCGCCTCGACCCGCTCGACCGCAGCGGCGTGTTCCTAGGACTCGGCCCGGGCCAGCTCGCCGTCCTCGCCACTGCCTCCCTCCTCGGCGCCGTCCTCCTCACGGTGGACGCGCCGATCGGCATCGCGGGAGCACCCGTCGTCATCGGCGCGCTCGTCGCTCTCTCGCGGGTCGGCAACCAGCGGCTCGTCGAGTGGGTACCCGTCGTCGCCCGCTTCGTCGCCCGCCTGCGGACCAACCAGTACCGCTGGCGAGCCCCCCTGACGCCCTCTCACGATCACGACGCTTCCCCGGCGCATCGCCTGCCGCCCTGCCTGCACGGCGTCGACGTCGGCGACGGACGCGACGGGCTGGGCGTCGTCGCCGACACCCGTGCTGACACGCGCACCGCCGTCCTCCCCGTGGGCAGCGACGAGTTCGTCCTCCTGTCGAGAGAGGACCAGGAGCAGTTGCTGGCCGGCTGGGGCGACGTCCTGGCCGGCTTCTCGGCCGAGCGGTCACCGGTCGTCCGGCTCTGCTGGTCGGACTACGCGGCGCCTCGCGGGCTGGGCGATCACGCCCGCTGGGCGGCGGCACAGGCGGCACCGCCACGCCCGGCCGCGTGGGCCGACTACCAGGCGCTCCTGTCCCGGGCCTCACCCTGGACCGTCGGCCACGAAGTCCTCCTCACGGTGACCGTCGCACGGAGCGGACTTCGTGCCCGCACGGCAACCGACGGCGACCTCCTCGACGCACTGGGACGCGCCGTCGACGCGATCGGCCGAGGTTTGCGGTCCGCAGGGCTCCACGTCGGCGACCCGGTGAGCGCCCAGGCGATCGCCGCCGGCATCCGGTCCCGAGCGGGGGGGCGCTGCTCGACGAGGACGGCGGTATCCCTCGCCGAGCGTGTCGGCCTGGTGTTCGCCGAGTCGGCAGGGCCG
>DASWMK010000022.1 GCA_036399815.1 Acidimicrobiales bacterium | reverse complement strand
GCGCACCCACGCCCGCACCCGGCGGGCCAGCTCGGCCGGCGGCTCGGGGGACCGCCCGGGCACGTCGTGCTCGGTGCGGGACAGGCCGGCCGTCGTGGCCCCGGCCGACGGCAGCTTCAGCGTCCACCGGTCCGGCCCCTCGCCCGACCGGTGGCGGAGCGTGATCCCGTCCCTCGCCAGCCGGAGGTCGGGCGTGTCCCAGTACGTGGCGTCCAGGGTGAGGGCGGCGGCCTCCTCGGCGTCGGGGCCGAGGTCGGGCATGGCCATGCCGGGCGGGGCGACGAGCTTCGCCTCGCGCTCGAGCACTACCGGGTGGCGGCGGTGATCGAGCGGCCGAGGGCCAGCTCCTGGAACCGCCGGTGGGTCTCGGTGGTGCCGCCCTCGAGGCGCCGCCAGTGGCCGTCGGCGTCGAGCGACCAGGCCAGCGTGTCGTCGGCCAGGTTCACGTCGAGGATCTCCTGGAGCAGCTCCTGGAGGGCGCCCGACGTGACCGGGGCGAGGGCCTCGACCCGCCGGTCGAGGTTGCGGGGCATGAGGTCGGCCGAGCCGATGTAGTAGCAGGGCCGGCCGGGGCCGGCGCCGTTGGCGAAGTGGTAGATGCGGGAGTGCTCGAGGTAGCGGCCGACGATCGACCGCACCCTGATCGTCTCGGACAGGCCGGGCACGCCGGGGCGGAGGCAGCAGATGCCCCGCACGACGAGGTCGATGTCCACGCCGGCCCGCGACGCGGCGTACAGCGCGTCGATCAGGCCGGGGTCCGAGAGGCTGTTGAGCTTCAGGACGATCCGGCCGGTGCCCGGCTCGGCCGCGGCCTCGCCCCTGATCAGGCGCAGCACCTCCTTGCGGAGGGTGGACGGGGCGACGAGCAGCCGCCGGTAGCCGACGGCCCGCCCGTAGCCGGTCAGGAAGTTGAACAGGTCCGAGAGGTCGGCGCCGAGGTCGTGGTCGCAGGTGAGCAGGCCGAGGTCCTCGTAGATCCTCGCCGTCTTCGGGTTGTAGTTCCCGGTCCCGATGTGGCAGTAGCGGCGGATGCCGTCGGGCTCGTCCCGCACGACGAGGGCGGTCTTCGCGTGGGTCTTCAGGCCGACCAGCCCGTAGACCACGTGGACGCCGGCCTGCTCCAGCGCCCTCGCCCACTCGATGTTGGCGGCCTCGTCGAAGCGGGCCTTCAGCTCGACCAGCGCCGCCACCTGCTTGCCCCGCTCCGCCGCGCGGATCAGCGAGTGGACGATCGGGCTGTCGCCCGAGGTGCGGTAGAGCGTGATCTTGATGGCCAGCACGGCCGGGTCGACCGCCGCCTGGCGGACGAACTCCTCGGTCGAGGTGTCGAACGCGTGGTACGGGTGGTGGACGAGCAGGTCGCCCTCCCGCAGCACGGCGAACAGGTCGGGGCGGTCGTCGTCGAGGGTGGCCAGGCGGGGCAGGGTGACCGGCACCCAGGTCGGGTCCTTCAGGTCGGGCCGGCCGAGCTCGTGCAGCGACCACAGGCCGCCCAGGTCGATCGGGGCGACGTGGCCGTACACGTCCTCGTCGCCGAGCTCGAGCTCGCGGCGCAGCAGCTCCCTCGTCTCGGCCGACATCTCGGCGTCCACCTCGAGGCGGACGGCCTTGCCGAACCGCCGCCGCCGCAGCTCCAGCTCGACGGCGGCCAGCAGGTCGTCGGCCTCCTCCTCCTCGAGCGTGAGGTCGGCGTTGCGGGTGACCCGGAACGCGTACTGGCTCTCGACCTCCATGCCGGGGAACAGCCGGTCGATGTGGGAGGCGATCACCTGCTCGAGGGGCACGAACCGCTCGCCGTCCGGCATGACCACGAACCGGGCGATGAGCGGCGGCACCTTGACCCTGGCGAAGCGGCGGGCGCCCGAGGCCGGGTCGCGCACGATCACCGCCAGGTTCAGCGACAGGTTCGAGATGTACGGGAACGGGTGGCCGGGGTCGACGGCGAGGGGCGTGAGCACCGGGAAGATGCGCTCCTCGAAGACCTGGTCGACCCACACCCGGTCGTCCTCGTCGAGCTCGCTCCAGCGGGAGAAGCGGATGCCGACCTCGGCGAGGGCGGGCGCCACCTCCTGGAGGAAGACGTGCTCCTGGCGCTTGGTGAGGACCTCGAGCTTGTCCCGGATCTGGGCCAGCTGGTCGGCCGGGGTGCGCCCGTCCGGCGTGGCCTGGGCGATGCGGGCGGCCAGCTGGTCCTTCAGGCCGGCCACCCTGACCTGGAAGAACTCGTCCAGGTTCTGGCTGAAGATGGCGAGGAACTTCGCCCGCTCGAGCAGGGGCACGCCGGGGTCCTCGGCCAGCGCCAGGACCCTCGCGTTGAAGTCGAGCCAGGAGAGCTCCCGGTTGAGGAAGCGGTCCTGGCCGAGGTCGCCCGCCGTCCGCACTGCCGCGTCCGGGGCCATGGCCCGCAGCCTAGGGCCGGGACCTAGAGCACGGCGTCGTCAGGGACGCCGAGATCCCACTCGAGCAGGAGGTGCTCCCGCTCGGCGTCCCGGGCGACCCGCTCGCGGTTGCGCCGGAACTGCGGGTCGTGGGGCGGCAGCAGCACGAGCCGGGCGAGCGCCCTGGCCCGGAACTCGTCGATGGCGACCCGGTCCCCGAAGTCCGACTGGACCTCCCAGTGCGGCGCGACCGGCCCGAGGTAGACGACGCGGACGTGGCCGCGAGGCGGCTCGTTGGCTGCTTGCAGCTCGTCGGGGTCCTGGGCCACGGCCGGCCAGCCTACCGGGCGCGGCTCAGCCGGCGGCCCGGCCGAGCACCACCTCGACGTCGCGGGGCACGCCGCCCCGCTCCACGGCGAGGACGACGGTGTCGCCGGGGGCGCGGCCCCGCACCGCCCTGGCCAGCTCGTCGGGGGTGCCCACCCGCTCGCCGGCGACGGCGACGACCACGTCGCCGGCGGCCAGCCCGCCGGCCTCGGCGGCCGAGCCGGGCACGACGGCCTGGACGAACACCCCCTCGCCGGCCCGCACGTCGAAGCGGTCGAGCACGGACGGGTTGACCTCGCCGACGGCGAGGCTGGTCACCCCGAGGAAGGCCGGCGCGGCCCGGCCGTCGCCGCTGCGCAGGTCCTCGACGACGTCGGCCGCCGTGCGGGCGGCGATGGCGAACCCGACCCGCTGGGCGTCGGCGACCACGGCGGCGTTCACGCCGACGACCCGGCCGGCCGCGTCGACGAGCGGGCCGCCCGAGTTGCCGGGGTTGATCGCCGCGTCGGTCTGGATCAGCCCGACCAGCACCCCCTCGTCGGTCTCGACCGTCCGGCCGACGGCCGACACGATCCCCCGGGTCACGCTCGGCCGGCCGCCCAGGTCGAGGGCGTTGCCGATGGCCACGACCTCGTCGCCCACGCCGACCTCGGCGTCCGCCGCCAGGGTGGCCGGGGCCAGCCCGTCGACCCCCGCCACCTGCACGAGCGCCAGGTCGTCGTCGGGCGACGAGCCGACGACCGACGCCCCGTGCTCGGAGCCGTCGGCGAGGCGGACGGTGAGCAGGTCGGCGCCGTCGACGACGTGGGCGTTGGTCAGCACCAGGCCGTCGGCCGACAGCACGATCCCGGAGCCGGCCCCGCCGAACACGTCGCCCCCGGTCGCGGACCCGGTCTCGATGGCGACGACCGAGCCCTCGACCGCCGCCACCCGGGCGGCGACGTCGAGCCCGCTCCTGCCGCCGGCCACGACGGGCGCCGGCCGGGCGGCGCCGCCGGCGATGGCGGCGGCCACCACGGCGGCCACCATCGCGCCCGCCACGCCACCGGCCACGGTCGCCGCGGTGAGTGGCGCGCGGGGTGGGCGCGGCGGCTCGGCCATGACGATCCATCGGCAAGTCCGCGACGGGAGGGAACCAAACGGCGTCCTCGCCCGTAGAAAGGGAGGAGATCGGAAGGGACGGTGCATGGACACGAGCTGGATGACCACGGGCAACTGCCGGGACGAGTCCCCTTCCCGGTTCTTCCCGAGCGACGGGGTCGGCGTCGAGGTGGCGCGGCGCATCTGCGCGACCTGCCCGGTCAAGTCCCCGTGCCTGGAGTACGCGCTCGCCCACCGCATCGACCACGGCGTCTGGGGCGGCTGCTCGGAGCGGGAGCGGCGCCGCATCCTGAAGCGCCGCCGGCTGGCCGCCGTCGTCGGCTGACCCGCCGGCCGCGGGTCAGTCCCGCAGGCTGAACAGGTCGACGAGGCCCTGGGCCGCCCGCCTGGCCCGGTCCGTCCACGACCCCCGCCCCGGGCGGGGCACCACGCCGGCCGTGGCGGCCGCCGCCTCGGGCGGGCCGTCGGCCACGACGGCGACGACGATCCCGTCCTCCTCGAACACGGCCACCCGGTGGATGCCGGCGTCGGCCAGCCACACCCGCCGCCCGGCCACCTCGACCACCCGGCCGCCGGCCGGCAGGCCACCCCAGTCGAGGTCGCCCCGCTGCTCGAACACGGACACGTCCCGGCGGCCGTCGGTGTAGACGAGCTGGACGGCGTCGCCCCGGTCGACCGAGCCGGCCAGCACCCACCCGCCGTCCATCGCCGCCGGCGCGGCCCACGGGCCGCCCGGTCCAGCCGCCGTCCCCGGCGGGCCGCCGAGCGTGGTGACGGGCACGGCGAGCGCGCCGGCGAGCGGCGCGCCCACCGACGCCGTCGCCGACCGGTGGCCGGCCAGCAGGCCGGCGAGGGCGGGCGCGGTGCGGGGGTCGGGGCCGGCGCCGAGGCCGAGCACGACCAGCCAGGCGGCGGCCGCGGCGGCCACCGTGCCGACGGCCGGCCCACGCCACCAGGGCAGGCGGCGCACCTCGAACAGCCCGGGCGGCGGGGCGAGCATGGGCAGGGCTCGGACCGCCCGGCGGGCGGCGTCGACGGCGGCCAGCTCGCCGCGGCAGGCGGCGCACCGCTCGAGGTGGCGGCGGGCGTCGGCCGCCTCGGCCTCGCCCAGCTCGCCGTCGAGCAGCCCGCTCAGCGCGTCGCCGAGGTGGCCGCTCACCGCCCGCTCCCGTCGAGCTGCGCCCTGACCTTCGCCCTCGCCCGGTGGAGGCGGCTGCGGACGGTGCCGACGGGGATCGACAGCGCGTCGGCGATGTCGGTGTAGCCGAGCCCGACGACGTCGGACAGCACGAGGACGGCGCGGTGGTCGGGCGGGAGGCGGCGGATGGCGGCCTGCACGTCCTCGCCGAGCGTGGTGGCGGCGAGCGCCTCGTCCGCGCCGGGGGCGGGGTCACCGGGCTCGTCGACGCGGTCCCCGAGCGCCTCGACCGGGCGGCGACGACGCCGGCGCACCTCGTCCAGGAAGGCGTTCGTCGTGATCCGGCTCAACCAGCCCTCCATCGTCCCCGGTCGGTAGGAGGCCAGCCCCCGGCGCACCCGGAGCAGCACCTCCTGGACCAGGTCCTGCGCGTCGTCGGCGTCCCCCGTCAGCCGGTAGGCCACGGTGTAGAGGAACCCGCCGTACCGCCGCGCCACCTCCTCCCAGCTCGGCGTCGTCGGGCTCGTGGAGTCAACGTCGCCGGTGGCCGGGGAGTTCCCCCGACGGGTCAGGCCGTCGTGGAGCCGGTGCCCTCGGCCTTGTCGCGGTCGGGCGAGGACGCGTCGGTGGCGCCCTTGCGGAACTCGCGCTGGGCCTCACCGAGGGAGTGGAACAGCTTCGGCACCTTGCTGCTGCCGAACAGCAGCAGGATGATGGCCAGGACGATGAGGAGTTCGGGCGCGCCGAGGTTCACGGTCCGAGCGTACCAACCGCCCGATGGGCGCCCCCCGTCGGCCATCCTTCGCACCGATGCTCGAGTGCGTGGTCAACGTGAGCGAGGGCCGCTCGCCCGACGTGCTCGCCGCGCTGGCCGGGGCGGCCGGGCCCCACCTGCTCGACCTCCACGCCGACCCCGACCACCACCGGGCCGTGCTCACCCTCGTCGGCGAGGACGCGCCCCGGGCCGTGGCCAGGGAGGCGGTCGCCCGGATCGACCTGCGGGGCCACGCCGGGGCCCACCCGCGGATCGGCGCCGTGGACGTCGTGCCGTTCGTGCCCCTCGGGGCCACCCCGCTCGCCGACGCGGTGGCGGCGAGGGACCGGTTCGCGGCGTGGGCGGCGGCCGCGCTCGCCCTGCCCTGCTTCCTCTACGGGCCCGAGCGGTCGCTGCCCGAGGTCCGCCGTTCGGCCTTCGCCGGCCTCGCCCCCGACACGGGCCCGCCCCGTCCCCACCCGACCGCCGGGGCCGCCGCCGTGGGCGCCCGCCCCGTGCTCGTGGCCTACAACCTCTGGCTCGCCGAGCCCGACCTGGCCGCCGCCCGCCGCCTCGCCCGGGCGCTGCGGGGACCGGCCGTGCGCGCCCTCGGCCTCGCCGTCGGTGCGCACGTCCAGGTGTCCACCAACCTCGTCGACCCGGCCACCGTGGGCCCCGCCGACGTGTACGACCGGGTGGCCGCCGAGGTGGCCGTCGCCCGGGCCGAGCTGGTCGGGCTCGTGCCCCGGGCGGTGCTCGACGCCGTGCCCCGGCGCCGGTGGGCGGCCCTCGACCTCGCCGAGGACCGCACCGTCGAGGCCCGCCTGGCCGGCGCGGGCCTCGGCCGCGACTAGGCCGACGCCCCGCCGGCGCGCCGGGCGAGCGCCCTGGCCCGGCGGATGCGCCGGCGCTCGCGCTCGCT
Source organism: Acidimicrobiales bacterium (assembly GCA_036399815.1). Taxonomy (NCBI): domain Bacteria; kingdom Bacillati; phylum Actinomycetota; class Acidimicrobiia; order Acidimicrobiales; species Acidimicrobiales bacterium. The sequence continues at coordinate 11,815 of DASWMK010000022.1, read as the reverse complement.
CATGCCACCCCAGATCCCGAACTTCTCGCTGTTCGACAGGGCGTACTCCAGGCACTGCTCGCGGACGACGCAGCCGCGGCAGACCTCCTTCGCCTCCCGGGTGGACGCGCCGCGCTCCGGGAAGAAGAGGTCCGGGTCGACCCCCAGACAGTTCGCGTACTCCTGCCAGCTCTGTTCCTGCGCGCCGGGAGCGGATCCGTCTCGCATCGAGCCTCCTTCCGCTCATCCCCGTGCACGACGGGAGCCGTACACGCGTGTAATTACAACGGTGTCACTATGGACCCTGCCCGAGCGGGCGCGCAAGGGGGAGTTGGACGACTCGTGCACCTCGAGGTCGTGACGGCCGACATCACCACCCTGGACGTCGACGCCGTCGTCACCGCCGCGAACGCCCGCCTGGCCGGCGGCGGCGGCGTGGACGGGGCCGTGCACCGGGCCGCCGGGCCGGAGCTGCTGGCCGCCTGCCGGGCCATCGGCGGGTGCCCGACCGGCGACGCCGTCGCCACCCCCGGCTTCGCCCTCCCCGCCCGGTTCGTGATCCACGCCGTCGGCCCCGTGTGGCAGGGCGGCGGCGCCGGCGAGGCCGCCCTGCTGGCGTCGGCCTACCGGCGCAGCCTCGAGGTCGCCGACGAGGTCGGCGCCCGGTCGGTGGCGTTCCCGGCCATCGGCACGGGCGCCTACGGCTACCCGCCCGACGAGGCGGCGGGCATCGCCGTGCGCACCCTGCGGTCCACGCCGACCTCGGTCGAGCGGGTGGTGCTCGTCGCCTTCGACGGGGCGACGGCCGAGCGCTACCGGCGGCTGCTGGCCGGCGTCACGCCGGGCGGCGACGACCCTGGCGGGCCGCCATCGAGCGCTTCTGCTCGATGAAGTCCACGAGCACGTAGTCCCCGAGCGTCTCGGGGCTCGTGAAGAACGCCCGGCCCCGGTTCAGCTTGGTGAGCTGCTCGACGAAGGCCCGCAGGTAGCTCGTGGCGTCGAGCATGAACGTGTTGATGCGGATGCCCTCGCGGGTGCAGCGGGCCACCTCCCGCAGGGTGGCGTCGACGGTCTCCCGCACCGGCGGGTAGCTGAAGAAGACCTCGCCGTCGTCGCGGATGTGGGCCGTCGGCTCCCCGTCGGTGATCATGATGATCTGCTTGGTCCCGGTCTGGCGGGCCAGCATCCGGCGGCTGAGCACGAACGCGTGCTGCATGTTCGTGCCGTACACGAAGTCCCACGACACCTCGGGCAGCTGCTCGGGCTTCAGCTCCCTCGCCACCTCGGAGAACCCGACGATGCCGAGGAAGTCCCGCGGGAACTGCGACGAGATCAGCGAGTGCAGCGCCATCGCCACCTTCTTGGCGGCGAGGAAGTTGTCCCGCATCGGCATCGACAGGGACAGGTCGAGCATCAGCACGGTCGCCGACCGGACGAGCTGCTCGGTCCGCTCCACCTCGAAGTCCTCGGGCGACAGGGCGACGGGGGTGCCGCCGCCGGTGCGGCGGACGGCGTTGCGGACGGTCCGCTCGATGTTGAGGTGGAACGGGTCGCCGAACTCGTAGGGCTTGGTCTCGTGGGCCCGCTCGGTGCCGACCCCGGTGCGCTCGACCTCGTGGCGGCCGACCTTGTCCTTCGCCAGCCGGGTGAACAGCTCCGAAAGGGCGTTGGCGCCGATGCGCCGCACGCCCTTCGGCGTCAGCTCCAGCCGGCCCTCCTTCTGCTCGATCAGCCCGGCCTCCTCGAGCACCTTGGCCAGCTGGGCCAGGCGCTCGAGGCTCCTCGCCGCGTCGTCGCCGAGGAGGTCCCTCGCCCGCTCCACGTCGACCTCGGCCAGCGCGCCCGGGCTGGTCGCCGAGCGCAGCAGGTGCTCCAGCTGGTCGAGCTCGCCCAGCTGGTCGAGCAGCGCGGCCGCGTCCGCCAGGCCGAGCGGGTCCTGGCCGGAGAAGTCCCAGCTGCGCTCCCAGCCGGCCTGGGGGAAGGCCTGCTGGAGGTTCCTCGACAGCTGGTCGACCTGCCAGCGCAGGTCCATGTCGCCGAGCAGCTCGTCGGCCAGCTGGCGCAGCTGGGCCCGCTGCTCGGGGCTGAGCGAGTTGAGCAGCGCCTGGGTGGCCGCCATGCGGCGGGCCAGCGCCTCCAGGAGCTCGTCGAGGTTCGACGGCCCCTCCGGGAAGAAGTCGCCGTAGCGCTGCATGAACCCGTCGAAGTCCGGCTCCTCGCCGGCCGCCCGTTGCTCGAGCATCCGGTTCAGCTCGGCCAGCATGTCCTTGGTGCGCGCCATCGCCTCGGGCGACGGCGACTGCATGGCGCCGGCGGTCTGGTCGAACCAGCTCTGCACGAGCTGCTGGCGCAGGCGGTCGAGCAGCTCCTCGAAGCGCTCCCTCGCCTCGGCGGACGCGAAGTCGTAGGACTGGAGCTCCCGCACCTGGCCGGCGAGGTCCGGGGGCAGCAGGTCGAGGTGGGACCGGCGCTCGGCGTTGGCCCGCTCGGTCACGTCCCGCCGGCGCTCGTCGCCCGAGGCGCGAGCTTGGCGGTCGAGGTCGTCGAGCGCGGCCCGCTCCCGGTCGACGACCTCGCGCAGGTCGCGGGCGATGTCGTCGTACACGCCGCCGAGGTCCCACCGCTCGAGCTCGTCGCGCCGGCGGCGGCGCAGCTTCTCCAGCAGCTCCCTGATCCCCTGGAGGCGCTCGCCGTCGCGGTCCCGGAAGCCGGACTGGAGCAGGCGCCGGAGGGCCGCGTTGAGGTCCCCGTGGTAGAGGAGGTCGTCGGTCAGCTCGGCGAGCACGTCGTCCGCTCCGAGCTCGAACCCCACCTGGGTGCCGTCCCACCGCGAGTACCGGAAGTCGCGGCCCATGGGCGGAGGCTAGCGGCGCTGTCACAATGGTGCCCCCGCGGGGTGGTCCCGCGGAGCGAGGAGTGCCGAACCGTTGTCCACCCGTATGGAGAAGTGGGCGTTCCGCATCGGGATCCTGGGCCTGATCGTGCTCGTGGGCGGGTTCGTCTGGCAGCAGACCCACGAGAAGCGGGAGCGGGTGGTGACGGTGACCACCACGACGTCGACCAGCGCCGCCGCCGGTGCCTCGACGACGACGACGGCCGCGGACGGCTCGACCGCGCCGTCGAGCACGACGACGGCGCCGCCCGGCGCGTCGACCGACCCGGGCTTCGTCGTCACGTCGCCCGCCGACGGGTCGAGCGTGACCACGGCGGACGTCGAGATCGTCGGCAACGGCCCGGCCGGCGAGATCGTGCACCTCGGGGCGACCACGGCGACGGTCGGCACCGACGGCGTCTGGCGGATGACCGTCACCCTCCAGCCCGGCCCCAACACCTTGACCTTCACCGTGCTGAACAGCGACGGCATGCCGCTCTACACGACCGTCTCGCTGACCTTCGCCTCGCCCGACACGACCTCGACGACGGAGTCGGCGGCGCCCGCGCCGCCGGCCACCGGCGCACCGCCGACGTCGCTCGTGAGCAGCGTGGCCCCGTCCCAGCCGCCGACGACGCCGGCCCCGACGTCGCCGCCGACCACGGCCGCCCCGCCGACCACGACGGCGCCGCCGACCACCGCGCCGCCGACCACGGCACCGCCCACGACGGCGCCGCCGACGACCGCCCCGCCGACGACCGACGCGCCGACCACCACCACGCCCGACGGCTGAGGGCTGAAGTCGCCGCCCCGCGCGGCCGATGTGGGCGGTGTGCGAGCAGTGCGAAGAGCGGCGCTGGCGGTCGTGGTCGCCGTGACGGCGGCCGGGTGCGTGCGCGTGTCCTCGGCCCCTCCCCCCGACCAGGGGGCCGCGGACCGGGCCCTGATGAGCGCGCAGGAGATGGTGGAGGCCCGGTCGCTGGCCTTCCGCAGCATCGTCACCGCCGACGACCTGGCCGACGACTGGCGGGTCGAGCGGGACACCGACGAGCGGACGGGGGCCGACGCCGACGTGGTCGACCGGGTCGTGCGGGCCTGCACGGTGTCGCCGGCGGAGGTCGTCAGCGTCACCTCGAACACGTACGTGCGGACGACGGCGACCGAGGACGCGCTGGTCGCCACCCAGGACAGCGCCCGCTCGTTCGCCACCGTCTACGCCGACGCCGACGAGGCCGCCACGGCGTTCGCGGCCTACGCCGAGGACGGGTGGGTCGGCTGCGTGGCCGGGGGGCTGAAGGAGGCGGGCGGCGAGGCGAACATCGTGGACCTGGCCGGCCAGCCGCTGCCCGGGGTGCGCGCCGACCGGACGACGACGGGGGCCCGCTTCGCGGCGGTGTTCGACGTGGACGGCAAGCCGGTCGGGGTGTTCCTCGACCTCATCGTGCTCCGCCGCGACCGGGTGGTCGGCGTGCTGGAGCTGTCGGCCGTGAACCGGCCGTTCGGGGACGACGTGCGGGCCGACATCCTCGACGGCGTCGGCGGGCGGCTCGGCACCGAGCCGACCGGCTAGCCCCTGCCCCGGTAGGTGGCCCTCGGCCCGGCCGCGTCCTTGTTCAGCCGCTTGGACAGGTGGAGGCCCTCGAGCACGAGCTCGACGGCGCTGGCGACGGCGGCCGGGCGCTCGTCGTCCGCGGTCAGCGCCCGCACCGGCTCGCGCAGCGCCGGCAGGGACCCGAGCAGCTCGGCGTAGGCCGACGACGGGACGTCCTCGCCGGCGTCGACCACCGTGCCGCCGTCGAACGCGGTGATCACGTCGCGCAGCCGGTCCGGGGTGAACCGGCTCTTGAACACGGTCAGCACGGCCGACCGCAGGAGCTGCTCGACGATCTGGTCCTCGCGGCCCTCCTCGAGGCTCTCGATCTCGATCTTCCCGGCCGTCGAGGCGGTGAGCGCGGCGAGGTCGCTGACCCTCGGCACCACGTCCCGCTCGCCGTGGCGCAGCGCCCGGCGGGTGGCGTTGGCCACCAGGGTCTCCGCGTTCGACACGGTCAGCCGCACCGACACGCCCGACCGCTGGTTCACGTGCGGGCTCTGGCGGGCCAGCTGGGACAGGGTGGCGACGATCTCGGTCAGCCACTCGGGCACGTGGACCCGGAGGCCCTCGGCCCGCAGGGGCTCGCTCTCCTGCTCGGCGATGGCCACCTCGGTGTCGACGTCGAGCGGGTAGTGGGTGCGGATCTGGGCGCCGAAGCGGTCCTTCAGCGGGGTGATGATCCTGCCCCGGTTCGTGTAGTCCTCCGGGTTGGCCGAGGCGAACAGCAGCACGTCGAGGGGCAGGCGGATCTTGTAGCCCCTGACCTGCACGTCCCGCTCCTCCAGCACGTTGAGGAGGCCGACCTGGATGCGCTCGGCGAGGTCGGGCAGCTCGTTGATGGCGAACACGCCCCGGTTCGTCCTCGGCACGAGCCCGTAGTGGATGGTGAGCTCGTCGGACAGGTAGCGGCCCTCGGCCACCTTGATGGGGTCGACCTCGCCGATGAGGTCGGCGATCGAGGTGTCCGGGGTGGCCAGCTTCTCGCCGAAGCGGTCGTCGCGGTGCACCCACTCGACCGGGGTGTCGTCGCCGTGGTCGCGGATGAGGTCCCTGGCGTGGCGCGACACCGGCGCGTAGGGGTCGTCGTTGATCTCGGAGCCGGCGACGATCGGCATCCACTCGTCGAGCAGCGCCGTGACCGAGCGGATCATCCTCGTCTTCGCCTGGCCCCGCTCGCCGAGGAAGATCACGTCGTGGCCGGCGAGGAGCGCGTTCTCCAGCTGGGGCAGGACCGTGTCGTCGTAGCCGAGCACGCCGGGGAACAGCGGCTCCCCCGCGGCGATCTTGGCGACGGCGTTGCGCCGCACCTCCTCCTTCACCGGCGCGGAGACCCAGCCCGACTCACGGAGCTGGCCGAGGGTGGCGGGGCGGGACGACATGCGGCCAACCTATCCCCGGCCGGTCCGGCGTTCCCCGGCGGAACGACCCCGGCCGCCGGTTGGGCGGGCCGGGGTGGGTAGCCTCGCCGCCCGATGGAGCTCGCCGGGCCGTGGGTGGCCGCCGCCGCCGACGAGGACCTCCGGCGGGCCTTCGCCGAGGACGGCTTCGACGACCGGGCCTGGGAGCCGATCGCCGTCCCCGGGCACTGGCGCTCCACCCCCGCGTTCGCCGGGAGCGACGGCCCGCTGCTCTACCGCACCCGCTTCGCCCACCGCGACCCGGCGCCGGCCGGCGCCCGGCGCACCTGGCTGGTCTTCGACGGCCTGTTCTCCCAGGGCGACGTGTGGCTCGACGGCACCTACCTCGGCGACACCGAGGGCTGGTTCGCCCCCCACGCCATGGAGGTCACGAGCCTCGTCAGGGAGCGCGACGAGCACGTGCTCGCCGTCGAGGTGGCCAACCCGCGGCGCGCCGCCCTCACCGGCGTGTTCGCCGCCGACGACCGCCTCGACCGCTCGTGGAACGCCGGCGGGCTGTGGCGGCCCGTGCGGCTCGAGGCGACCGGGCCGGTCCGCATCGTGCGGCTGTCGGTTGTGTGCCGGGAGGCGACGGCGGCGCGGGCCGTGCTCGCCCTGCGGGCCGAGCTCGACACGGTCGAGGCCAGGACCGTCGCCATCCGCACGACGGTCGGCGGCACCGACCACGAGCTGGACCAGCCGCTGGCCGCCGGGGCCAACCGGGTGGCGTGGACGGTGGCCGTCGACTCGCCGGCCCTGTGGTGGCCGCGGGTGCTCGGCGACCGGCCGCTGCACGAGGCGGCCGTGGAGGTCGTCGCCGACGGGCAGGTGAGCGACCGGCGGGAGCGCCGGGTCGGGCTCCGGGCCGTCACCATGCGGGACTCGGTCGTGCGGGTGAACGGCGAGCGGCTGTTCTGCAAGGGCGCCGACCTGCTGCCCACCCGCCAGGCCATGGCCGAGGCGGGCGGCGCCGAGGTGGCCGGGGACGTCGCCCTGGCCGTCGACGCCGGCCTCGACCTCCTCCGGGTCCACGCCCACGTGGCCAGGCCCGAGCTGTACGACGCGGCGGACGAGGCCGGGCTGCTGCTCTGGCAGGACCTGCCCCTCCAGGGCCCGGCGCCGCGGGGCCTGCGCCGCCACGCCGTGGCGCTCGCCCGCGACGCCGTCGACCTGCTCGGCCACCACCCGTCGATCGCCATGTGGTGCGCGCACGACCGGCCCACGCCGGGCAGCCGGGTGTGGCTCGACCGGTCCATCCGCCGGGCGCTGGCCAAGGCCGACGGCAGCCGGCCGGTGCTCGGCTCGCCCCACCTCCTGTCCTACGGCTGGCGGACGGGCGACGCCGGCGGCCTCGCCCGGCTGGCCGCGGCGGTGCCCCGGCTGGTCCGCTTCCCGGTGGCCGGCGGCGCCGTCGCCGCGCCCGACGGGGACGGGCCGTGGGCGGCGGTCGAGGACGAGGACGTGGTCCGGCGCCGGTTCGGCTCGCCGGCCGCCGCCGACCAGGCCCACCAGGCCGAGGTCGTCCGCCTGACCGTCGACGCCCTGCGCCGCCTGAAGTACCGCCCGACGGGCGGGTTCGTGGTGCCGACGCTGGCCGACGCCGTGCCCGCGGTGACGAGCGCCGTGCTCGACGCCGGCCGCCGGCCCAAGGCGGCCCACGCCGCCCTGGTCGCCGCCTGCCGCCCGGTCGTCGTCGTCACCGACCCGCTGCCGGCCACCGTCCTCCCCGGCGAGCCCCTGGCCGTCGACGTCCACGTCGTGAGCGACCTGCGGGTGCCGGTCGAGGACGCCACCGTCACCGCCACCCTGCGCTGGGACGGCGGCGCCCACCGCTGGGCCTGGCGGGGGCGGGTGCCGGCCGACGGGTGCGTCCGCGTCGGCGTCGTGCGGGCCGTCGCCCCCGACCGGGCCGGGTGCCTCGAGCTGACCGCCGAGCTGCACGCGCCCGGGCACCGGTCCACCACCCGCCACGGTGCGGAGGTGGCCGTTGCTCCCGGTGCGCTTGGCACCCGGTAGCGTTCCGAGCACAGCGGACCGACCAGACCGGAGGCCCAGATGCAGCGGTCCACCGCCGTGACGAGGGCGGCCGACCCCCCGGGTGCGACCCCGGCGGCGACGACCGAGCGGTCGAAGCCGCCCCGCCCGGCGCCGTGGTTCGTCGAGCTCTACCGGTCGGCCGTCGGCAAGAAGTACGTGATGGCGGTGACCGGCGTCATCTGGATGCTGTTCATCACCGCCCACCTGATCGGCCTCCTCAAGGCCTTCTTCGGCCCCGAGGAGGTGAACGGGTACGGCGAGTGGCTCCGCCACGTCGGCGAGCCGGCCCTGCACTTCTCCTGGTTCCTCTGGATCCTGCGCTCGTCGCTGATCGTCGCCCTCGCGCTGCACATCCACGCCGCGTACGCGCTGACGGTCATGAACCACCGGGCGAGGCCCATCCGCTACTCGTCGGACCGGGACTACGTGGCGGCCACGTTCGCCAGCAGGACCATGCGGTGGTCGGGCGTGATCGTCGCCCTGTTCATCCTGTACCACCTCATGGACTTCACCTGGGGCAACGCCAACCCGAACTTCGTCAGGGGCGACGCCTACGGGAACATGATCGCCAGCTTCGAGCGCATCCCGGTGACGATCGCCTACGTGATCGCCCACCTCGCCCTGGGGCTGCACCTGTACCACGGCTCGTGGAGCCTCTTCCAGAGCCTCGGGATGAACAACCCCCGGTTCAACAAGTGGCGGTGGTGGTTCTCGGTGGGGTTCGCGGTGGCCATCACGGTCGGCTACCTCACGTTCCCGTTCGGCGTGCTGACAGGGGTGTTCGACTGATGAGCGACGTCGTCCTCGACGCGAAGATCCCGCCCGGCCCGCTGGCGGAGAAGTGGGACAACCACCGCTTCAACCTCCGCCTCGTCGCCCCGCACAACAAGCGCCGGTTCGAGATCATCGTCGTCGGCACCGGCCTGGCCGGGGCCTCGGCGGCGGCCACGCTCGGCCAGCTGGGCTACCGGGTCAAGGCGTTCACGTTCCACGACAGCCCCCGCCGGGCCCACAGCATCGCCGCCCAGGGCGGGATCAACGCGGCGAAGAACTACCGCAACGACGGGGACAGCATCTTCCGGCTGTTCTACGACACCGTGAAGGGCGGCGACTACCGCGCCCGCGAGGGCAACGTCTACCGCCTCGCCCAGGTCAGCGTCGACATCATCGACCAGTGCGCGGCCCAGGGCGTCCCCTTCGCCAGGGAGTACGGCGGCCTGCTCGACAACCGGTCCTTCGGCGGCGCCCAGGTCTCCCGCACGTTCTACGCCAGGGGCCAGACCGGCCAGCAGCTGCTCCTCGGCGCCTACCAGGCGCTGCTCCAGCAGGTCGACCTCGGCACCGTCGAGCTCCACGCCAAGACCGAGATGCTCGACCTCGTGATCGTCGACGGCCGGTGCGCCGGCATCGTCGTCCGCGACCTGCGCACGGGCGAGATCAGCTCCCACTCGGCCCACGCCGTCGTGCTCGCCACCGGCGGCTACAGCAACGTCTTCTACCTGTCGACCAACGCCAAGGCGTCGAACACGACGGCGATCTGGCGGGCCCACCGCAAGGGCGCGCTGTTCGCCAACCCGTGCTTCACCCAGATCCACCCGACCTGCATCCCGCCGAGCGACGACTTCCAGTCGAAGCTCACGCTCATGAGCGAGTCGCTCCGCAACGACGGGCGCATCTGGGTGCCGAAGGACCCCGACGACACCAGGAGCCCGAACGACATCCCGCCCGACGAGCGGGACTACTACCTGGAGCGCCGCTACCCGGCGTTCGGGAACCTCGTGCCGAGGGACGTGGCGTCGCGGGCGGCCAAGCACGAGGTGGACGGCGGCCGGGGGGTCGGCGTGCGGAAGAACGGCGTGTACCTGGACTTCGCCGACGCCATCGGCCGCCTCGGCCGCCAGACGATCGCCGAGCGCTACGGGAACCTGTTCGAGATGTACGAGCGCATCACGGCCGAGGACCCGAACGAGGTGCCGATGCGCATCTACCCGGCCCCCCACTACACGATGGGCGGGCTCTGGGTGGACTACAACCTCCAGACCACCATCCCCGGGCTGTACGCCCTCGGCGAGGCCAACTTCTCCGACCACGGCGCCAACCGGCTGGGCGCCAGCGCGCTGATGCAGGGCCTGGCCGACGGCTACTTCGTCCTGCCCTACACGATCGGCGACGAGCTGGCCGGCCTGCTCGGCCAGGCGCCCGTCCCCGTCGACCACCCCGAGTTCGCGAGGGCCGAGGCGGCGGTGGACGACCGGGTCCACCGGTTCCTGTCGACCAGGGGGACGCGCACCGTCGACTGGTTCCACCGCGAGCTCGGCCGGCTCATGTGGGACTACTGCGGCATGGCCCGCAACGCCACCGGCCTCGAGAAGGCCATGTCGGAGATCCCCGCCCTCCGGGCCGAGTTCGAGCGGGACGTGCGGGTGCTCGGCGCCAACGAGACGCTCAACGAGAGCCTCGAGAAGGCCGGCCGGGTGGCCGACTTCTTCGAGCTGGCCGAGCTGATGTGCCGCGACGCGCTGCACCGCGAGGAGTCCTGCGGCGGGCACTTCCGCGAGGAGCACCAGACCGAGGAGGGCGAGGCGCTGCGGGACGACGACCAGTTCGCGTACGTGGCGGCGTGGGAGTCCACGGCGGACGGCGGCCCGCCGGCCCTCCACAAGGAGGCGCTGGTGTTCGAGAACGTCAAGCTGGCCCAGAGGAGCTACAAGTAGTGGACCTGACCGTTCGGGTGTGGCGTCAGCCCGGCCCCGACCAGCCCGGCTCGATGGTGACCTACGACGTCGGCGACGTCAGCCCCGACATGTCGTTCCTCGAGATGCTCGACGTGCTGAACGAGCGGCTGACGGCGAAGGGCGAGGAGCCCATCGCCTTCGAGCACGACTGCCGCGAGGGCATCTGCGGCTCCTGCGGGCTGATGATCAACGGCCAGGCCCACGGGCCGCAGCGGGGCACGGCCACCTGTCAGCTCCACATGCGCAAGTTCCGCGACGGCGACACCATCGACGTCGAGCCGTGGCGGGTCCGCGCCTTCCCGGTGGTGAAGGACCTCGTCGTCGACCGCAGCCCGCTCGACCGGATCGTCGAGGCCGGCGGCTACATCACGGTGCCGGCCGGGAGCGCGCCGGACGCCAACCTGATCCCGGTGCCGAAGGCGGTGGCCGACGCCGCGTTCGACGCCGCCGCCTGCATCGGGTGCGGGGCGTGCGTGGCCGCCTGCCCGAACGGCGCCGGCCAGCTGTTCACGGCGGCCAAGGTCGCCCACCTGAACCTGCTCCCCCAGGGCCAGCCCGAGCGCTGGACGAGGGTGCAGCGCATGGTCGACACGATGGAGGACTACTTCGGCTCCTGCACCAACCACGCCGAGTGCCAGGAGGCGTGCCCGAAGCTGATCTCCATCGACTTCATCGCCTACATGAACCGGGACTACCTGAAGGCGAAGCTGAAGAACCGCCGCCTGGCCGCCCAGCAGGGCTGAGGTCGCCGACGCGGTGCGCGTCGTCCCCGGCGGCGACGACGCCGACGCCCCCCGGCTGCGGCGGTCCTTCGTCGCCGTCGACGACGCCGGCGCCGTGCTCGGCCGGGCCACGGCGACGGCCAGCGCCCGCCACCCGGTCTACAGCGAGCTGTCGGTCGAGGCCCCCTCGCCCGATGTCGTCCCCGCGCTGGTCGACGCCCTGGGCCGGGCCATGGCCGCGGCCGGGTGCGCCAGCCGGTGGGTGGCCGTCGCCGAGGAGGGCGACGGGGTGGAGCCGCTGCTGGCCGCCGCCGGCCTGGCCCCCGCCGTGGTCAGCCGGTCGGGCCGGCTGGTGCTGGCCGGCCTCGACCTGGCGCCCCCGCCGGTGCCGCCGGCGGTGACGGTCGCCGCCGAGGACCCCGCCGCCTGCGTGCCCGTGTACGAGGACCTGTACGACGAGTGCCACTGGTGGACGCCGT
>DASWMK010000021.1 GCA_036399815.1 Acidimicrobiales bacterium | reverse complement strand
GCCGGCCGCCGAGGCCGGGATCCAGGGCGGCGACATCGTGACCAAGCTGGAGGGGCTGGCCCTCGCCACCGACGGCACGATGGCCGACTACTGCGACATCCTCCGCACCCAGGGCTCCGACGCCCCCCTCGCCGTGCAGGTCCTCCGGTTCTCGACCAACGAGATCCTCCAGGGCACCCTCAACGAGGACGCCCCCCTGGAGGTCGCCCAGTCGCTGGGCAGCCAGCTCGAGGAGGAGGAGCCGGCGCCGGACCAGGGCGGCCCGACCACCTACGAGTACACCTACGTGCAGGACGACTCCGGCGTGCTCTCGGTCGAGGTCCCGACCGACTGGGGCGACGTCGACGGCAGCGCGCTCACCCTGCCGGACGGCACCACCGCCGCGCAGGTGACGGCCGCCACCAGCCTCGATGAGTACCGCCTCAGCTTCGAGGTGTCGGGCGTGCAGATCGTGAGCTTCGACGGGTTCCACGACCCCGACGGCACCATCGACCTGCTCACGAGCGGGATCGGCGTCGACAACGCCTGCGAGGGCGGCACCAGGGAGGACTACGACGACGGCCTCTACACCGGCCGCTTCGAGCACTACACCTGCGGCGACGCCGTCTTCGTCGCCATCGCCGCCACCCCGGAGAACCAGGCGTTCACCGTGTACGTGAACGTCCAGGTGCTGAACGACGCCGACTACGAGGCGCTCGACCGGGTCATCCAGAGCTTCATCGTCTCGACGGACTAGCGGGCCGGGGGCCCGTCCGCGCCGGCCAGCGCGCCGGCGTGGACGGGCTCGGGCCGGCGGATCGTCCTCGTGAGGGTCAGGTAGGCGACCCCCCACGTGCTGGCCACGAGGGCGAGGGCGACGGTGACCGGCCGGGGACCGAACGTGTCGCTCCCCCAGCCGGACAGCAGGAACGACGTGCTCATGGTCAAGGTGACGAGCGCGAAGTCGGCGGCGAAGATCCGGCCCCGCAGCTCGTCGGGGGTCTCGCTCTGGAGGCCGATGTTCGACAGGGTCCACTGGGCGCCGCCGCCCAGGTGGGCGACGAACGCGGCGACCAGCGCCACCCCGAGCACCGGCGAGGCGGCGACGCCCAGGTAGCCGATCCCGTACACGAGGCCGGCGGCGCCGCACACGAGCAGGATCGTCGGCGTGCCCCTCGCCGCGTGCCGGCGGGCGAAGAGCGGACCGAGCAGCGCGCCCATCCCCCGGGCGGCGAGCAGCAGGCCGATGGCCGCGTCGCCGCCGTGGAACACGTCGGTGCCGTACACGGCGAGGAGCGGGACCACGCCGCCTGCGAGGCCGAGGCCGGTCTTCGAGAACAGCAGCAGGAGCACGGGCCGGTGGCCGGCGGCGTAGCGGACGGCGTCGACCGTGTCGGCGATCGGCCGCAGCCGGGTCCCGGCGGCGGGGCGGGGCGCGTTCATCGGGCGGCGGACGCCGGCGATCAGCGCCGCGGCGACGACGAACGTCGCCGCGTCGGCCACGAAGGCGGCGTCACGGCCGAACGCCACGGCGAACGCCCCGCCGACGGCGGCGCCGACGGCGAGCATGGCGCCCCACACCGACCCGAGGAGCGCGTTGGCCCTCGGCAGGTCCTCCGGCTCGACCAGGTTCGGGATGGCGGCCTGGGCGGCCGGGGCGACGAACGCGCCGAGCGCGGCGACCCCGGCCCTGGCCAGGAACGCCAGCCACAGCGTCGACTCGCTCACCGCCAGGAGGGTGAGCGCGAACAGGCACTGGCAGAGCGAGACGGCGATGACGAGGCGGCGCCGGTCGAGGCGGTCGACCATCGGCCCGGCCAGCGGGGTCACGAGGAAGACCGGGAGCATGGTGGCGACCATCAGCCCGCCGGCCGCGAGCGGCGAGTCGGACAGGTCGAGCACGAGGCCGAGCAGGGCGACGTCGGCGAACCAGTCGCCGAGGTAGGAGACGACCTGGGCGAAGAACAGCAGCCGGAGGTCCCGGTTGCCGCGCAGCAGCGCCACCACGGGGCGGCACGGTACCGGCGCCCGCCGCCGGAGCGGCGGTCAGGCGGGCGTGCTCAGCGGCGCATCTGGGTGAGCAGGCGCAGGACGTACCAGAACAGCAGCATCACCGAGGCGAACAGCTGGACCGCCGCGCCGACGTGGGCCTCCGACGGGTAGCGGCGCATGATCGTCTGGGTCTGGTAGAGGATCGAGCCGCCGGCCAGGGCGATCATCCCGACCGAGAACCAGACGCCGAGCTCGAGCCCGAACAGCAGGGCGGCGCCGATCAGGACCAGGGCGCACACGCCGCCCCACATCAGCATCGGGCGCAGGAACGACAGGTCGGCCCTGGTGGTGAAGGCGACGACGGTCAGGCCGGCGAAGCCGACGGCGGTGATGACCGCGGCGGCCCACACGGTCGTCGCCCCGCCGCCCTCGACGTGGAACACGTAGTGGAGGAACGGGGCGAAGATGACCGCCTCGGCGGCGGCCAGGCCGAACAGGCCGCCGTACTGGCGGGCCGGGTTGGCGAGGTCGTGGGCCGCCGACGTGGACAGCCAGTTGACGACCATGAAGCCGCCGAGGACGAGGAGCCAGGCGCCCCGGCTGCCGGCGATCAGGTCGTACAGCGCCTCGCTGATGCCGAGGGTGACGAGGAGCGTCTCGAAGGCCAGGAAGGCGGCGACGGCGGCGACCAGGTGTTGGTAGACCCGGACGACGAACGCCCCCCGCTCGGTCGCGCCGAGCGCGGCGACGGGGTACTGGCCGACCGGTGCTGCCGCCATCGGGACCTCCGGGACCTGGGGAGACGGGCGCCGCCCAGGGTACCGGCACCCCGCCCGCCGGCCGGGGCTGCCGCCGGTGACGTCCGGCTCGTCGTCCCGGCCGACTGACCCGCCGCGGCCGCAGGGATCGTGCGGGGGGCCGGGGTCAGGCCGGCCGGGTCGGCGGACGAGCGGGTCGCCGGCGGGTGGACCCCGCGTCAGTCGTCGGTGCCGTCGTCGGCGTCGTCGCCCTCGCGGTCGGCGGAGGCGTCGAGCACGTTGAAGTCCCGGTCGAGGTGGACGTCGACCTGGCGGCCGTCGTCCATGGTCACCTCCACCTCGTAGTAGCCCTCCTCGTCGCCGACCTCGGTCTCGGTGACCCGGCCGCCGCCGGTGTGCTCCAGCGCGGCGGCGCTGGCCCGGCGCAGCGCGTCGCCGGTGATCGGGGCCTCGGCGTCGTCCCCGCCGCCGGCGGCGACGGCGATGCCCGTGCCCGCCCCGGCCAGCAGCAGCGCCCCGGCGCCCGCGGCGATCCACTTCGTCCTGCGGTTCATGACCTCACCTTTCCACGGGCTCGCTGAAGTCACCCTGAACCGGCCGGCAGCCGCACCTCGACCCGGGTGCCGCCGAGCGGGCTGTCGGCCACCGCCACCGCCCCGCCGTGCGCGCTCACCAGCTCGGCGACGATGGCGAGGCCCAGGCCCGTCCCGCCCGAGTCGCGAGCCCGGGCGTCGTCCAGCCGCACGAACCGCTCGAACACCCGCCGCCGCTCCGGGGCCGGGATGCCGGGCCCGTCGTCGTCGACGGCGACCACCACCGACCCGTCGACCTCGGCCACCGAGAACGCCACCCTGGCCCTCGCGTGGCGGGCGGCGGTGGCGGCGACGTTGCGGAGGACGCGGGCGAGCGCCGCCCGGTCGCCGGCGTCCCGGCCGCCGGACCCCGCCCGGGGGTCGACCTCCAGCCCGGTCGTCGCCCGC
>DASWMK010000020.1 GCA_036399815.1 Acidimicrobiales bacterium | reverse complement strand
GCCGGCCGCCGAGGCCGGGATCCAGGGCGGCGACATCGTGACCAAGCTGGAGGGGCTGGCCCTCGCCACCGACGGCACGATGGCCGACTACTGCGACATCCTCCGCACCCAGGGCTCCGACGCCCCCCTCGCCGTGCAGGTGCTGCGCTTCGCCACCAACGAGGTGCTCCAGGGCACGCTCAACGAGGGCGGGCGCCTCGAGGTCGCGCAGTCCCTCGGCGACCAGATCGGCGAGGACGAGCCGGCCGACGGCGGGCCGACCTCGTACCCCGAGTACACCTACGTGCAGGACGACTCCGGCACGCTCTCGGTCGAGGTCCCGACGGACTGGGCCGACGTCGACGGCTCGCCCATCACCCTGGACGACGGCAGCACCGTCAACCAGGTGACGGCCACGCCCGACCTGGCCACGTTCCAGCAGTCCTTCAGCGTCTCGGGCGTGCAGATGGTCGTGTTCGAGGGCGGCCAGGACGCGGACGAGGCCATGGACACGCTCACCGACACGATCGGCGCCACCTCGGCGTGCACGTCCGAGGGCCGCGAGGACTACTCGGACCCGGCCTACACCGGCCGGATCGAGACGTTCAGCGGGTGCGAGGGCGGCGACGCCGTGTTCGTCGCCATCGTGGCCGCGCCCGAAGGGGCGGAGTTCACGATCTTCGTCGGCGTGCAGATCCTCAACCAGGCGGACTACGAGGCCCTGGACCACGTGATCCAGAGCTTCGTGGTCACGCAGTAGCCCGCTTGCGACGGTCGGCGGGGGGTGGTGGTGCACCGCCCCCCGCTCGCCGTCCGGTACGTTCGGACGGGATGGGGCCAGGGGTTGACCCCGCGGGCGGGCGGGTAGCGAACAGGCATCGAGCTCCCGACCGACGACCCACCTGGGGAGGCCTGAGCATGCGAGTCCGGCTGTGCGTCCTGATGATGGCCCTCGGTGGGCTGCTCCTCGGGGCCGGTTGGATCGGCGTCGGGTCCCCGATCGTGGACGTCGGCGGCGTGGCCCTCCTCGTCACCGGTGCGTTCGCGACCGCGCTGGCGATGGGCGAGCCGGACGAGCTCCCCGTCGTGATCGAGGAGCGGGTCGAGGTCTAGGCGGCCGGTGCCGCGCCGTCGTCGTCGACGACGGTGCCGATGCCGAGGCCGTCGGCGACGGTCGCCCCGCCCTCCAGCACCTCCACGGCGAGCCCGAAGGACTCGTCGCCCTCGGGGTCGAGGTCCCCGAGCACGACCACCCCGATCGTGGTCTCGACCTCCCCGGCCGGTATGGCCGTCGCCTGGCCGGCCCGGTAGCCGACGTAGTCGCCCCTGGCGCTCGGGTCGGGGTCGAACGTCGCCGTGGCCGAGCCCCGGCCGGTGGCGTAGCCGATCACGACGTCGCCGGCCGCCGGCCGTGACAGGCGGACCGTGAACGTCGCCTGGGTGGACCCGTCGTCGCCCTCGACCACCGTCGCGTCGCCGACCGTCAGCGCGATCGGCCCGGGCGGGTCGTCGTCCCCGATCGTGACCGTGGCGGTCCGCCGCCCGGCCGTCGCCGGTCCCTCCACGCCCGTGATCCGCAGCGACAGGCGCTCGTCGGGCTCGACCTCCGTGTCGGGGGCCACGGCCACCGGCACCAGCGCGACCGTCGACCCCGCCTCGATCACGACGACGCCCGAGGCGGACGCGTAGTCGGCCGGCGCCACCGCCGTCCCGTCCGCCGTCGTCCACGCCACCCGCACGTCGGCCGCCGCCGCCCTCGACAGGGTGAGCGCCGCCCACGCCGTGCCCCGGCCCTCGTCGCCCTCGGCGACGGTGACGTCGCCGACGCCCACGACCGGCGGGGGCACCGGCCCCGGCCGGGGCCGGGGGCGGGCGAACACGTCGGGCTCGCCGTTGCCGTCGCCCGGCACCACGTCGCCGGCGGCCGACACGAACGCCACCACCGAGCCGTCGCCCGAGATGGCCGGCCCCGACGCCGGGCCCGAGCCGGTCGACACCTCGGCCGTCGTCCCCCGCTCGGCGTCCCGCACGACCACGTCGGACACCATGTCGTGGTCCTCGGGCACGAGGTCGGCGGCGTCGGTGGCGAAGGCGACGAAGCGGCCGTCGTCGCTCACCGACGGGGAGCGGGACGACGACGAGCGCTGGGGCGGTCCGCCGGACAGGTCGAGGTCGAGGGCGACGCTGTCGTCGCCGGCCAGGTCTCGCCGGTAGAGGCGGCCGGGCCCGAGCCCGCCGGGGGCGACCGGCTCGACGGCGGCGAACACCACCCACCGGCCGTCGCCGCTCAGCATCCCGGTGCTCCACGCCGCCTGGCCGCCGCCGGGGGTGACGCTGGCCTTCACCGTGCGGCCGGCCGGCCGGTCGCGGACGAACACGGCGAGGGCGTGGCCGCCGTCGTCGGGCACGAGGTCGGCGGCGAAGGACTCGAACTCGACGCGCCGGCCGTCGTCGGACAACGACGGCGAGGACGACGCGCCGCCGGCGTCGTCGCCGCCCACGTCGACGCTGACCCGCTCGGTGCGGCCGGCGGCGAGGTCGCGCACGAACACGTCGGCCAGGCCGTTGCCGTCGCCGCGCACGAGGTCGCCGGCGTCGGACGCGAACGCGACCACCCGGCCGGTGTCGTCGACGGCGGGATCGCGGCTGGCGCCGTCGGCGTCGCCGCCGGACCGGTCGACGCTCACCCGGACGGTGGTGCCGGCGGC
This sequence comes from Acidimicrobiales bacterium, assembly GCA_036399815.1. NCBI lineage: Bacteria > Bacillati > Actinomycetota > Acidimicrobiia > Acidimicrobiales > Acidimicrobiales bacterium. Next base: position 316 of record DASWMK010000020.1, on the reverse strand, counting down.
GAGGTCGCGCAGGAACACGTCGGCCACGCCGTTGCCGTCGCCGGGCACGAGGTCCGACGCCGCCGAGGCGAAGGCCACGTACCGCCCGTCGCCGGAGATCGCCGGCTGGCCGCTCGGCCCGTCGGCGGGGCCGCCCGCCGCGTCCGCGCTGACGAGGACGGTCTTGCCCGCCACCCGGTCCCTGACGAACACGTCGCGCACCCGGTTGGCGTCGCCGGCGACGAGGTCGGCGGCGTCCGAGGCGAAGGCCACGAACCGGCCGTCGTCGCTGACCGAGGGGGCCGCGCTCGGGCCGTCGGCCGCGCCGCCGTCCGCG
>DASWMK010000019.1 GCA_036399815.1 Acidimicrobiales bacterium | reverse complement strand
GGCTGTCGATCATCAGCTGGATGGCGGTCTCCTCGAGCTGCACCACGTCGGGCAGGTCGCCGCCCCGCAGCGCGGTCACGTACTTGTCCCTCGTGTCCTCGTAGCTGCCCGAGAACACCAGCTCGACGTCGACCCGGTCCTGGGATGAGTTGTAGTCGTCCACCATCTCGGTCAGGGTCTCCTCGTTGGCCGCCGTCATGGCGTGCCAGAAGGTGATGCGGACCGGTCCGCTCGACGACTCCAGCGCGTCGACCGGGCAGAGGCCCGGGTCGACCTCGTCGGGCCCGGCGGCCGCGCCGTCCCCGTCGCCCCCGCCGCCGCTCCCGCCGCCACCCCCGTCGTCCCCGCCGCACGCCCCGAGCACGAGCACGGCGGCGAGGCCGGCGGCGGTCAGCCGCCTCCATCGCGGTCGAGAGGTCATCGGCACGGCTCCTATCCCTTCAGGGCGCCGGAGGTCAGCCCCCGGATGAGGTGGCGTTGGAAGACGACGAGGACGACGAAGATCGGCAGCGCCGCGATCACCGTTCCCGCCATCACGAGGTTCAGCTCGTCGACGTTCGCCGACGCCAGCTGGCGCAACCCGATCTGGACCGTGCGGTAGCGGTCCTGGTTGGTGATCAGCAGCGGCCACAGGTACTGGTTCCACGCGGAGAGGAACGAGAACACGGCGAGCGCGGCGATCGCCGGCCGGGCGAGCGGCACGGCGACGTGCCACAGGAACCCGACGTGCCCGTAGCCGTCCAGCGCGGCGGCGTCGCGAAGGTCCTGCGGCACGCCGAGGAACGCCTGGCGGACCAGGAACGTCCCGAATGCGAACGCCAGGAACGGCACGACGAGCCCCTGGTACGAGTCGAGCCAGCCGAGGTCGGCGACCGTCTCGTAGTTGGCCACGATCGTCACCTCGGTCGGCACCATCAGGGTCGCCAGGAACACGGCGAACACCAGGCGCTTGGCCGGGAAGCGCAGGTAGGCGAAGGCGTACGCGGCGAGGATCGACGTGACTACCTGCGCCGCCGTGATGGCGAGCGACACGCCGGCGCTGTTCAGCAGGTACCGACCGAGCGACCCGGCCCGGAACGCCGTCGAGAACGTGGAGAACGTCGGTGACGTCGGGAGCAGGATCCCGGGGAAGTCGAGCAGCTTGGACGCGGGCTGCAGCGAGACGACCAGCGCGCAGTAGATCGGCACGAGCACGACGGCGGCCGCCAGGATGAGAGCGGCGTACCGGCCGGCGAGGCGGAGCCGGCTCCTCGGCGCGAGCGCCGGGCCGGGCGCCGTCAGCGTCGGCGCCGGCAGCACCTCAGCCATAGAACACCCGGCGCTCGAGGAAGCGGAACTGCACCAGCGTCAGCACGAGGATGATCCCGAACAGCACGACCGCCGTCGCCGCCGCCCGCCCGGGGTCGCTGTTGGCGTCGTTGAAGATCGAGTAGACGATGACGTTCGTCCGCCCGAACGGCCCGCCCCTCGTGAGCAGGTCGATCTGCCCGAACGACTGGAAGGCGCTGATCGTCAGCACCACCGTCGCGAACAGGAGGGTCGGCGACAGCAGCGGCACCGTGATGTTGACGAACCGCGACCAGCCGCCCGCCCCGTCGATGCGCGCGCTCTCGTAGAGCTCGTCGGGGATCGACTGCAGGCCGGCGATCATGATCAGGAAGGTGATCCCGAGGTTCTGCCACACGGTCGTCAGCGACACGGCGAGCAGTGCGGTGTCCGGGTCCTGCAACCAGGCGACCGGGTCCCGCCCGACCGACGACAGGAACTGGTTGACCACGCCGATCGAGGGATTGAACAGGGTCAGCCACATCAGCGAGGCGACGGCAACCGACGTCGCCACCGTCGACGAGAAGATCGTGCGGAAGAACGTGATCCCCCGCAGCTGCTGGTGGGCGAGCAGCGCGAGGCCGAGCCCGAGCACGAGGCCGAGCGGCACCGTGATCAGCGCGAAGCCGGCCGTCGCCTTCAGGCTGTTCACGAACGCGGACGACGTGACGACGTCGCGGTACTGGTCGAGGCCGACGTAGAAGCTGGCGTTGCCGAACGGGTCCTGGCGGTGCAGCCCCAGCCAGATCGTCCGCCCGAGCGGGTAGAAGACGAACACCGAGAACACGACGAGCGACGGCGCGAGGAACCCGAGCGCGAGGGGCCACTCCGCCCGCCTCCGGGGCCCGGGGACCGTCGTCCCGGCGTCCACCCCCGCCTCCGCCCTGGCCATCGGCGCGGTGCCGATGCGGCTGGAAGCGGTCACGCGGGGATCCGCTCGGTCGTCGTCGCATCGAACAGGTGCAGGTGTCGGACGTCGCCGGCGAGCCGAACCGCCGACCCCTCCGCCGGGACGGCGTCCTCGCTGCCCACCCTCGCGACGGCCGGCGACCCGTCCTCGAGCTCGCACACGAGCAGCCGCTCGTGACCCAGAGACTCGACCAGGCGCAGCTTCGCCGGGAGCCCCTCGCCGCCGGCCCCGTCCGGCGCCCCGTCCGGCGCCCCGTCCGGGGTCAGCACGACGTGCTCGGGCCGGAGGCCGACGACCACCTGGCGGGCCGAGCGCTCGTCGAGCGCCTTCGCCTGCGCGTCGCCGAGCACCAGGCGTCCGCCCGCGGCTCGCACCACCCGGCGACCGCCCTCGTCCACGACCTCCCCGTCGACGGTGTTCATCGGCGGGCTCCCGATGAAGCGGGCGACGAACAGGTTGGCCGGGCGGTCGTACACCTCCTGGGGCCGGTCGACCTGCTGGAGGGCGCCGTCGTTCATGACCGCGACCCTGGTCGCCATCGTCATGGCCTCGACCTGGTCGTGGGTGACGTACACGAACGTCGTCCCCAGCCGCTGCTGCAGCTCCACCAGCTCGGCTCGCGTCTGGGTGCGCATCTTGGCGTCGAGGTTGGACAGCGGCTCGTCCATGAGGAACACCGACGGCCGCCGCACGATCGCCCTGGCCAGCGCCACCCGCTGGCGCTGACCGCCCGACAGCTCCCTCGGCTTGCGGGCGAGCAGGTCCGCCAGCCCGAGCTGCGCCGCGGCCTCGCGCACGAGGCGGTCCCGCTCGTCGGGCGGCGTCCGCCGGGACCGCAACGGGAACTCGATGTTCTGGCGGACGGACTTGTGCGGGTAGAGCGCGTAGCTCTGGAAGACCATCGCCACGTCGCGTTGCTTCGGCTCGACGCCGTTGACGACGCTGCGCCCGATCCGGATCGTCCCCGCCGACGGCTCCTCCAGCCCCGCGATCATCCGCAGCGCGGTCGACTTCCCGCACCCCGACGGGCCGAGGAGGACGAGGAAGTCCTGGTCGGCGATGTCGAGGGACAGCGAATCGACGGCCACCACGTCGCCGAAGCGCTTGGTGACCCGCTCGAACACCACCTCAGCCATGGCGCTGCCGCTCCCTCACTCGCCGAACGGTAGGCGGCCGGACGGGCGGCGAGGTTAGCGCCCCGTCGACCGGGCACCGCCGAACGGTCCTTGCGCCCGCCCGGCACCGTGTGGTTGGATCATCGCCACTTCCCCTCCCGCCCCGTTCGGCGCGCCTGTGTGGCCGCGGGGCCTTCGCCGGGGAGGCGCACGTCGCGCCAGCACCGGCCTTCGGTCACCTGTCCGAGGAGCCTCGATGCGCGCGCCCCGCCCACTTCCCCGTCCCCTGTCCGAGTCTCACGCCCGCCGTCGACCGCCGGATCGTCCGGTGGCGTGGTGGGCCCGCCTGCTCGCCGCCGTCGGCGCCGTCCTCGTGCTCGCGGGGGTCGGCCTCGTGGCCTCACCGCGACGGGCGTCCGCCGAGGTCGTCCACGGCCTCGGCTGGTCGGCGACCGTGGCCGGCTGGTCGAGCTGGTACGGCAGCTACGGCATGGGCGACCTCGGCACCGCCTGGTGCATCGACCACGGCAGCGCCGCGCCCGACGCCGAGTTCGGCTACGTGCCGGCGGACCTCTCCGCGGTCCCGGCCGACACGCAGGCGGCGATGGCGTGGGCGCTCGGTTCGACCGGTGCCGAGCCGGACCGCGTCGGCGCCGCCGCGCTCATGCTCGTGCTCCACGACCTCATGGGCGCGACGTATCCCGACGGCCCGCTCGACGTCGACGCGCTCGAGCCCGCGGCGCTCACCGGGTTCGACGGCGCGGAGGCCGACGTCGTCGCCCGCGCGAGGGCGATCAAGGCGGACGCGGTGGCCCACGCCGCGGTGCGTGGCGCGCTTTCGATGACTGCCACGGCCACCGAGGCCGAACCTGGCGGCGCGGGGACGTTGACGGTCGCCGTGGTCGACGGCGGCGGGAACGGGGTGGCCGGCGTCGCCGTGCGGGTCACGGCCGAGGGCGCCCGGCTCGACGGCGACTCATCGGGCGTCACCGGTGCGGACGGCACGGCCACGTTCCCGTTCACCGCCGGGCCCGGCGGGAGCCGGTTCACCGCAGCCGGCCAGGCGCCCGACCCGGTGCTGCACGCGTACGCCTCCTCGTCCACGCCGGCGCAGAGGGTCGCCGTCCCCGGCGTGGTCGCCCTACGGGCCGAGGCCGGCTTCTCGCCGCCTCCGTCGTCGGTCCGTGTGCACAAGGTCGGCGACGCCGAGGCCTACCTGCCCGTCGTCGGTGCCCGGTTCGACGTCGTGCCGGCCGGCGGCGACGGCACCGCCGCGCCGGTCGGCACGCTGGTCACCGGGGACGACGGGTGGACCGACGAGCTCCCGGTCCCGCCCGGCAGGTACGAGGTGCGGGAGGTCGAGCCGCCGCCCGGGTACCGGCCGGCCGGCCCGTGGCCCGTCGAGGTCGCCGCAGGGGACCGGGCCGCCGTTGAGGTCGCCGACGAGGCGCTCCCCGGCTGGGCGCGGGTCACCAAGGTCGACGCGTCGACGGGCGAACCGGTCGCCGGCGCCACGCTCGCCCTGTCCTACGACGCCGACGCCGACGGCTCCTACGAGACCGGGCTCGACCCGATCGTCACCGGCGACGCCCCGGCCGAGGTCCGGCTCCGGCCCGGCGACTACCGCCTCACCGAGGTCCGGGCGCCCGACGGCTACGAGGGGTTGGACCACCCCGTGGACTTCTCGGTGGGCCCCGGCGAGCGGGTCGAGGTGGCCGTCGAGAACCGACCGGTGACGACGATCGCCTTCCGCAAGGTGCCGGTCGGCCCGACCGACCCGGACCAGGTCGTCCTCGCCGGCGCCGTCTTCGAGGTCCGTCCCGAGGGCGGCGGCGAGCCGGTGGGCAGTCGCACCACCGACGAACAGGGCCGGTGCTCGCTCCCGGTGGGCGCGGTCGACATCGGCCAGCGGTACTGCTGGGTCGAGGTCGAGGCGCCGCCCGGGTTCGGCACGGCGGAGCCGGGCTGCGTGGACGTTCCGGCGGCCGGCACGGTGACGACCGTCGAGGTCCGCGAGCCGTCGCACCACACCGAGGTGACCGGCGACAAGGTCGACGCCGAGACCGGTGAGCCGGTCGCCGGAGCGACCTACGACCTGTACCGGCAGCCCGCCGACGGCCACGACGGGCTGCCCGCCCCGCAGGCCCCCGGCGACGCCGTCGTCGTCGACGGCGCCGTCTGGGTGGCCCGGGCGACGAGCGACGAGCACGGCACGGTCGCCTGGGGGCCGCAGGTGCCCGGGGCCGTCTACTGCGCCCGTGAGCACGACGCGCCCGACGGGTACCGGCTCGATCCCAGCCTGCGCTGCACCCCGGCGCCGCTCGCCCCCGGGGAGGCTGCGGTCATCCGGCTGCCCGACCGTCCGGAGGCGACACCACCGACCACCGCCCCGCCGACGACCGCCCCGCCGACGACCGCCCCGCCCACCACGGCGCCACCGACCACCGCTCCGCCGACGACGGCCCCGCCGACGACGGCCCCGCCCACTACGGCGCCACCGACCACC
>DASWMK010000018.1 GCA_036399815.1 Acidimicrobiales bacterium | reverse complement strand
ACGGGGTGGTGGGCGGCGGCGCCGGTAGCCTCGGGGCAGCGATGTCGAACTGGGGCTGCGCGGCATGTGGGGGCGAGAACCCCGCAGGCACGCGCTTCTGCGGCCACTGCGGGACCCCCAACCCGGCCGCCGCCGCTCCTGCCCAGCCCGCCCCCGATCCTGCCGTGGCCGACGCCCTGCGGGCCGTGGCCGACGCCCGGGTGGGGGAGGAGCGCCGCCTCGTCACCGCCCTGTTCGCCGACATCTCCGGGTTCACCTCGCTGTCCGAGCAACTCGACGCCGAGGAGCTGCACGGCGTGATCGCCCCGGTCATCTCGCGGCTGGCCGCGGTGGCGGAGCGCTACGAGGGCTACATCGCCAAGTACGCCGGCGACGCCCTGCTCGTGTTCTTCGGCGCCCCCGTGCTGCACGAGGACGACGCCGCCCGCGCCCTGCTCGTCGCCTTGGAGATGCACGAGGCCATCGCCGACAAGGACAGCCTGCCGCCCGCGGCGGCGGGGCTGGAGCTGCACATCGGGGTGAACACGGGCCGGGTCATCTCCGGCCGATACGGCGGCGAGACACGGGCCGACTACTCGATCCTGGGCGACGCCGTGAACATGGCCCAGCGACTGGAGTCGGTGGCGCCGTCGGGCGAGACCTACGTGGGCGAGTCGACCTACCTGCTCACGGCCGACGACTTCGACATGGAGTCGGTGGGCGAGCTCACGCTCAAGGGCAAGGCGCAGCCGGTCCCCGCCTATCGTCTCCTCGGCCGCCGGCAGCGCGCCGATGCGGCCGCGCCCAAGCAGGGCATCTTCGGCCGCGACGCCGAGCTGGCCGAGGCCACTGCGGTGCTGCACGCGCTCCGAGACGGCCGCGGCGGGGTGCTGTCGGTGTGCGGCGAGCCCGGCATCGGCAAGACCCGTTTGGTGGCGGAGGTCCGCAGCCGGGCCGAGGCGGACGGGGTGCGGTGGCTCCAGACCCGGTGCCTCTCCTACGGCGCAGGGATCGCCTACTGGCCTTACGCCGACTTGCTCCGCCAACTGGCAGGCGTGCGTCCCGAGGACCCGCCCGCCACCGCTGCGGGTCGGCTCGACGCGCTCCTTACAGGGCTGCCCGCGCGAGCTCGGGCCTTCCTTGGCCGGCTGGCCGGCGTCGCTGCGGCCGACGACGACGGCTTGGGAGACCTGGCGCCCGAGTCCTTCCGCCGCGGCCTGCACGAGGCCGTGGAAGCGTGGCTGTCGGCACTGGCCGCCGAGCAGCCCGTCGCGCTCGCCGTCGAGGACGTGCACTGGGCCGACGCCTCGTCCGTCGAGCTGACCACGGCGCTGGCGGCGGCCTCGGCCGACCACCGGTTGGCGCTCGTGCTGACGGCACGGCCCGAGGGCGCCGCCACGTGCGCGGCGGTGGCCGGGGCGGCGAGCGGCCCGTCCGCGACCCTCACCCTGCAACCGCTGGACGAGGACGATGTCCGCGCCCTCCTGGCCGCCACCCTGGACGGACCGCCACCCCTCGACCTGGTGCGGGCGGTGGTGGCGCGCACCAACGGCAACCCGTTGTTCGTGGAGGAGATCACGCGCTCGCTCGTGGAGACGGGCGCCGTGGTCCGGGCCGGGGATCGCTTCGCCATGCGCTCCAACTGGGACGCCGCCGCCTTGCCCGACACGGTGGAGCGGGTGCTGTCCTCGCGCATGGACGTCCTGCCGCCCACAACCGCCTCGGTCCTGCAGACGGCGTCGGTCATCGGCCGCGTCACCCGGCGCTCGCTGCTCGACGCCGTGGTCGAGGCGGTTGACGAGGTGGACGACCTCGATGCCGAGCTCGAGCGGTTGGTGGCGGCCGGCTTCCTCGACGTCACCGAGTCGTCGGGCGAGCAGGCCTTGGCCTTCCACCACGCGCTCGTCCAGGACGCGGCCTACAACCGCATGCTCGCCCGACGCCGTCGCGAGCTCCATC
>DASWMK010000017.1 GCA_036399815.1 Acidimicrobiales bacterium | reverse complement strand
CCGAGGCGGATGAGCTCCTGGGGGACCGGGGCCCGCCCCGGCGGGCCGGTGGCGCCGGCCAGCGCCTGCCCGACCGGCCCGTCGAGCGGGAGGCGGCCGGCGGCGAGGTCGCGGAAGGCGCCGGGAAGGGCGGCGGCGTCGGGCACGACGTCGCCCAGGGCGTCGAGCAGGAGCTCGAAGGGCCGGCCGAGCGAGCCGGGGTCGGCCTGGCCGGCGAGCACGGGGGTGCCCGGGGGGACGGCCTCGACCAGCTCCTGCACGAGCCGGGTCTTGCCGATCCCGGCCTCGCCGCTGATCAGCGCCACCTCGGGGGCCTTGAGGGTGGACAGCAGCGACGCCAGGCGACCCAGCTCGGCAGAGCGCCCGACCATCACCGGGCTCAATCCGGACCGACCGACGAGCATGGGACGAGCGTACCGGCGGGGTGTGACAGCCTCCCGGACCAGGTGGACCGCCCCGGTGGGCGCCGTCGTCAGAGGACCCGGGCGGGCGGGCGGAGGAGGCGAGCGCCAGCGCCCCGAGGGGTGCAGCGGCCTGCACGCCGGCGCCGGACGACGGCCTCGCAAGCCGACGCGACGACCAGCCGCGCCCCGAGGGGTGTGGCGCCGGGCGCCGGGCGTCGGACGCGCACCGAGCGCCGCCCACGGGGGGCCGGCGCTCGGCGGGAAGGGGTACGGGTCGGGCCGGGCGGCCGCTGGCGCGGGCCGGGCGGCGTGGGGGGTGGGGTCAGGCGGCCTGGCAGGGCTCGGCGGCCATCGCCGGGGCCACCGGCAGCTCCATGAGGTCGGCGGGCACGATGCTCGGGACGACCAGACGCCGGCGGAGGCGGGGGGCCGACCGGCGCTCGGCCGCCTCGGACAGGAGGGCCCGGCTCCGGTCGTCGGCGATGGTGGCGCTGTGGATGGGGTGCGGCATCACTGCTCCTCCTGGTGGTTCTCGTCCATCACAGGATGCGCCCCTGAACCAGTGCGCCACATCGACAGGTCGCCGTATTGCGCGACGTAGTCACCGTCTACGTATGACGATCGTCACCGGACCCGGTCGGCTCGTCCGGCCCCTCGACGGGCCGGCCGACGGCGCCGATGGCCACCAGGTAGTCGAGGTGGGCGGTGAGCACGGCGTCGACCTCGGCCGGCGTCACCTCGAGCCCCTCCGCCGCCGCCCGCTCCAGCACCCACGGCCTGGCCTCCTCGTCGCCGACCACGACGGGCGCGCCCGACACGGCCGCGTCGACGTCGGTCGGGACGCCCTTCGCGTCGAAGTGCAGCAGGTGGAGGCGGAGCAGGGCCCGCACGTCGTCGTGGCTGAGCGAGGCGCTCACCTCGAACGGGACGTGCTCGGCGACGTAGTCGACGGCGGCCTCCAGGTCGACGACGGCCCGGGGCGGCGCCGTGCCCAGCCGCCCGGCCTCCCGCCCGACGGCGGCCGCGGCGATGGCGAACACGACCAGGCCGACGAGCACGGCGACCACGACGACGACGGCCACCCGCCGGCCCCCCGCCGCGCTAGATGCCGATGCGCTGCGCGAGCAGCTCGCGGTGGTACGTCGGGTCCCCGAAGAGCAGCTCGGAGGACTTGGCCCGCTTGAAGTACAGGTGGGCCGGGTGCTCCCAGGTGAAGCCGATGCCGCCGTGGATCTGGATGTTCTCGGCGGCGGCGTGGAAGTAGGCCTCGGAGCAGTACGCCTTGGCGAGGCTGGCCATGGCCGGCAGCTCGTCGTTCAGCTCGGACGCGCACCAGCCGGCGTAGTAGGCCGCCGACTTGGCCGACTCCACCTCGAGGAGCATGTCCGCGCACTTGTGCTTGATGGCCTGGAACGAGCCGATGGGCCGGCCGAACTGGACCCGCACCTTGGCGTACTCGACCGCCATCTCGAGGCACCGCTGGGCGCCGCCGACCTGCTCGGCGGCGAGGGCGACGGCGGCGAGGTCGAGCACCCGCTGGAGGACGGCCCAGCCCTCGCCGTCGGTGCCGACGAGGCGGGCCGGCGTGCCGTCGAAGTCGAGCTTGGCCTGCTTGCGGGTCTGGTCCATCGTCGACAGCGGCGTGCGGGTCAGCCCGTCGGCGTCGCCCGGCACGGCGAAGAGGCTGACGCCGGCGTCGGTGCGGGCGGCCACGAGCACGAGGCCGGCGGTGTGGCCGTCGAGCACGAACGACTTGGTGCCGGCGAGCGACCAGCCGTCGCCGTCCCGCGTCGCCCGCATGGTGATCCCGGCCTCGTCCCACCGCCCGCTCGGCTCGGTGAAGGCGAGGGTGGCGATCGTCTCCCCGCCGGCGATGCCGGGCAGGAGCTCCTTCTTCGCGGCGTCGTCGCCCGAGTGGAGGAGGGCGTTGGCGGCGAGGGCGACGGTCGAGAAGTAGGGGGCCGGCAGCAGCGCCCGGCCCATCTCCTCGAGGACGACGATCAGCTCGACGTAGCCGTAGCCGGAGCCGCCGAACTCCTCGGGGACGACGAGCCCCTGGAGGCCGAGCTGCTCGGCCATCTGCCGCCAGACGCCCTCGTCGTAGCCGGCCTCGGTCTCCATCAGGCGACGCACCGTGGGCTCGTCGGACTTGGCCTCGAGGAACTGCCGGACCACCCGGCGCAGCTCTTCCTGCTCCTCGCTGAACGCGAAGTTCACGGCGACCCCCCGAGGGCGGTAGACAACCAGCGGCACTCCTTGTCTACTAGACCGGACGGTCAAGATGACAACGCACTACCAGGACGAGCAGGCCGAGATCCACAAGGTCGTGGTCGGCCCGATGGACAACAACGTGTTCGTGCTGCGGTGCCGCGCCACCGGCGAGGCCGTGCTGCTCGACGCGGCCAACGAGCACGAGCGGCTCCTCGACCTCTGCCGGCGCCTGAACGTGCGCCGGGTGCTCGAGACGCACGGGCACTGGGACCACATCCAGGCCGTCCCGGCCGTCCGCGATGCCGGCTACGAGGTCGGCGTCACCGCCGAGGACGCCTCCATGCTCCCGTCCTACGACTTCGTGCTGGAGGACGACTCGGTCGTCGAGGTCGGCCGGCTCCGGCTGCGGACGATCCACACGCCGGGCCACACGGCCGGCTCGATGTGCTTCCTGCTCGAGGGCTCGCCCGTGCTGTTCAGCGGCGACACGCTGTTCCCCGGCGGCCCGGGCGCGACGAAGTACGGCGGCGACTTCCCCACGATCATCCGCTCGATCGACGAGAAGCTGTTCTCGCCGCTGGCCGCGGAGACGATCGTCATGCCCGGCCACGGCGACGACACGACGATCGGGCGGGAGCGGCCCCACCTCCAGGAGTGGGTCGACCGGGGCTGGTGACCACCCACGAGGAGCGGCCGATCGACCCGACGCCGCTCCACACCGACGACCTGCCGGCCCTCCCCCAGCGGGACCGCCGCATCCCGGCCTCCGCCTGGGTCGAGGCGCCCGCCGCCCTCGTCCACCTCGGCGACGACCTCGGCACCGCCGAGCCGACCTACCTGCGCCGGATCGGGCGGTGGCTGCTGTGGCGGTCGGGCCCGCCCACCCACGGCGACGCCCGGTACCTCGCCGTCGCCGCCGACGACCTCGACCGGCACTGGACGTTCCGCCTGTTCCCCGACGGCACCGGCGAGGGCGACGCCCCCGACGGCGCGACCCACACCAGGTTCAGGACCTGGAAGGAGGCCCTCCGGGACGCCGGCTGAGGGTCAGGACGAGGTCGCCGTTATCGGGCGGCGAGGCGACTTGATCAGCGTGACCTCCGGGGGGAGGCCCTCGACGGAGACGTCGTCGCCGTCGACCTGGACGGTGATGCGGCCGCCGAGGATCGGGATGCGCTCGATGCGGAGGCGGCGGATGTCGGGCGGGAGCGCCGGCGCCAGCCACAGCTTCCCGGCCGGGATCCACGGGTCGATGCGCAGCAGGGTGCGCAGGAACATGAGCGGCGCGGCGGCGGACAGGGCTTTCGGCGCCGACGTGCCCGGGAAGGCGACGGGCACGGGGAGCTCGTCCCGGTCGATGCCGCTGACCAGCTCGGGCAGGCGGCCACCGCAGGCGGCGGCGGCGTCGAGCATGCCGCCGATCAGGCGGTGGGCCTCGTCCACGAAGCCGTAGCGCATGAGGCCGGCGGCGGCGAGGGCGGTGTCGTGCGGCCACACGGAGCCGAGGTGGTGGCTGAGCGGGTTCCACCCGGCCATCGACCGGCCGAGCGTGCGCACCCCCCAGCCGTTGAACAGCTCGGGGCTGGTGAGCTGCTTGGCCACCATCGACGCCCGGTCCTCGTCGAGGATGCCGGTCCAGAGGCAGTGCCCGACGTTCGAGGCGAGCGCGTCGACCGGCACCTTGTCCCGGTCGAGGGCCATCGCCAGCCAGCCCCGGTCGTCCATCCAGAAGTCCCGGTTGAACGCGGCCCGCAGCTTCCCGGCCTTCGCCGCCCAGCGCTCGTAGCCCTCGGCGTCGCCGGACTCCCTGGCGAAGTGGGCCCTCGCCACGTAGGCGGCGTAGACGTAGGCCTGCACCTCGGCGACGGCGAGCGGGGCCACGCCGGGCCGGCCGTCGGCGAAGCGGATGGCGCCCTCGGTCTCCTTCCAGCAGAGGTTGTGCGGGCTGCGGTCGCTCGCCCGCTGGTACTCGACGTAGCCGTCGCCGTCGCGGTCGCCGAACTCCTCGATCCAGGCGAGCGCCCGGTCGGCGTGGGGCAGCAGCCGGTCGACCACCTCGGGGGCGAGCCCCCAGCGCCGCAGCTCGCCGAGGAGGATGACGAACAGCGGGGTGGCGTCCACGCAGGCGTAGGAGACGAACCCGCCGAACGACAGCGACGCCGACGCGTCGAACCGCAGCTCGTAGAGGATGCGGCCCGGCTCCTCCTCCGACCGCGCGTCCACGTCCTCGCCCTGGAAGCGGGCCAGGGTCTCGACCACGCCGAGGGCGAGGCCGGGGTCGGCGAGGAGCGCGAGGTAGGCGGTGAGCAGCGAGTCCCGCCCGAACAGGCTCATCGCCCACGGGGCGCCGGCGGCCACCACGGCCCGCTCCGGGTACTCGGGGTCGAACACCCGCAGGGCGGCGAGGTCCTCGGTGCTGCGGGTGACGATCACGTCGAGGGCCGGGTGGTCGCTCACGACCGTCGGCACGTCGCGGCGCCACGACTCCAGCCGCTCGACGGCCTCGGACCGCTCGATCGGGCTGCCGCACCGCCACCGCGGCTCGATCTCCTCGCCCTCCAGCACGAAGGCGACCTCGAGGCAGGCCCGCCACGCGCCCTTGGGCGGGATGATGACCTCGTAGGTGACCGACCCGGGGGCGACGCGCGCCGCGCCCTCGCCGGCGAGCGTGAGGCGGACGACGCGGCGGTTGTCCCCCCGCCGGTAGTGCACCTCGATCCGCCCGTCGACCACCTCGGCCCACGGCTCCGACCGCGGGGGGCGACCGGCCCGGAGCTCGGCCACCGTGGCGAAGTCGGCGGCGAGGAGGACCTCGACCTCGCAGTAGGCCGGCTCCTCGGCGAAGTTCCTGACCTCGAGGTCCTCCCGGAGGCCGAGGCCGAGGTAGCGGTTGCGCCGCAGGAGCAGGGTGCTGTCGGTGCCGACGGGGGCCGGCGAGCGGGCGACGAACATCGCCGTGAACGGCTCGCCGCCGACGGCGGCCAGCGGCTCGGGCACCTCGCCGTTCAGGCGGACCTCGAGGCGGGAGAGGTAGCGGGTGTCGCGCAGCCACACGCCGTCGGCGCCGCCGGGGACGACGTCCCCCGAGCGGCGGGAGATGCAGAAGGCCGGCCCCTCGACGAGGGTGACGGCCAGGGGGTCGAGCGCCGCTCCCGGACCGCCCGGCTGCCCTGAGGGTGGCGACCACCACTGGGACACGCGCGGTGACGTTACCCACGCTCCCGGCCCGCCGGGGGGCACGTTCGACATTTCCCCTATGCCGGTAGTGCTAATACACTGCCGGCATGGACGTGCCGCTGTTCGAGATCGAGGGCCTGCACGTCGCCGCGGCCGGTCGGGAGATCCTGAAGGGCGTCGACCTGGTGGTCCGGGCCGGCGAGGTGCACGCCCTCATGGGGCCGAACGGGTCGGGCAAGTCGACCCTCGCGACCACCCTGCTCGGCAGCCCCGAGTACGAGGTGACGGCCGGGCGGATCCTGTTCAAGGGCGACGACGTCACCGGGTGGGACACCGACGTGCGGGCGAAGGCGGGCATGTTCCTCGCCTTCCAGTACCCCCAGGAGATCCCCGGCGTCTCGGTCATCAACTTCCTGCGCCAGGCGCTGTCGGGCCGGAAGGGCATCGACCTGTCGGTCCTCGAGCTGCGCCTCTCGATCATGGAGTGGATGTCGCGGCTGGAGATGGACCCGTCCTTCGCCGACCGCTACCTGAACGAGGGCTTCTCCGGCGGCGAGAAGAAGCGCAACGAGATCCTCCAGATGGCCGTGCTGGAGCCGGACTTCGCCGTCCTCGACGAGACGGACTCCGGCCTCGACATCGACGCCCTGCGGGTCGTGGCCAGGGGCGTCGAGGAGGTGCGGAGGGACCGGCCCGACCTCGGCGTGCTCGCCATCACCCACTACCAGCGCCTGCTCCAGGAGATGACCCCCGACCGGGTGCACATCCTCCTCGACGGCCGCATCGTCGACAGCGGCGGCCCCGAGCTGGCCGAGCGGCTGGAGCGGGAGGGGTACGAGGCGTGGCGCTAGCGGCCGACCCGCTCGACGTCGCCGGCCTCCGGCGCGACTTCCCGCTCCTCGCCCGCCACGACGGCCCGCTCGTCTACCTGGACTCGGCGGCCACGTCGCAGAAGCCCCAGGCCGTGCTCGACGCCATGGCCGACTTCTACGAGACGGCGAACGCCAACGTCCACCGGGGGGTCTACGGCCTGGCCGAGGAGGCGACGAGCCGCATGGAGTCGGCGAGGGAGCGGGTGGCCCGCTTCGTCGGCGCCCGGTCGTCCTCGGAGATCGTGTTCACGAAGAACGCCACCGAGGCGATGAACCTCGTCGCCCACACGTGGGGCCGGGCCAACCTCGGCCCGGGCGACGCCGTGCTCCTCACCGTGATGGAGCACCACAGCAACATCGTGCCCTGGCACATCCTCGCCGCCGAGCGGGGCTTCGAGCTGCGCTGGGTGCCGATCGGGCCGGACGGGCACCTCGACCTCAGCGACCTCGACCGGCTGCTCGACGGCGTGAAGCTCGTCGGCCTCACCGCCATGTCGAACGTGCTCGGCACGCTGAACCCGGTGGCCCGCATCGCCGAGGCGGCCCACGCCGCCGGCGCCGTCGTGCTGGCCGACGGGTGCCAGTACGTGCCCCACCTGCCCACCGACGTGGCCGACCTCGGCGTCGACTTCCTCGCCTTCTCCGGCCACAAGATGTGCGGCCCGACCGGGGTCGGCGTGCTGTGGGGCCGGGCCGCCCTGCTCGACGCCATGCCCCCGTTCCTCGGCGGCGGCGAGATGATCCGGGACGTCCGCCTCGACGGGTTCACCTGCAACGAGCTGCCGTGGAAGTTCGAGGCCGGCACGCCGCCGGTGGCCGAGATCGTCGGCCTCGGCGCCGCGGTCGACTACCTCGACGCCGTCGGCATGGACAACGTGCGCGAGCACGAGGTCCGCCTCGTGGCCGGCGCGCTGCGCACCCTGACCGAGCGCTTCGGCGACGACCTCACCGTCCACGGCCCGTCCGAGCCGGCCGAGCGGGGCGGGGTGCTGTCGTTCACCTTCCGGGACCTGCACCCCCACGACGTGTCGCAGGTGCTCGACCAGCACGGCGTGTGCGTCAGGGCCGGCCACCACTGCGCCAAGCCGCTGATGCGGGAGCTCGGCGTGGGCGCCACCGCCCGCGCCTCGTTCTACCTCTACAACGACGAGGCCGACGTCGAGGCGCTGGCGGACGCCCTCGACGCGACCGCGACCTTCTTCGCCTGACCCGCCGGAGGAGCCCGACCGTGCCCCAGCTCGAAGACCTCTACCGGGAGATCATCCTCGACCACTACCGGAACCCGCGGAACCGGGGCGAGCTGCCGGTGCCGCCCGCCCACCGGGCCGAGGGGTTCAACCCGCTGTGCGGCGACGAGGTCGTCGTGTTCCTCGACGTCGACGGCGACACCGTCCGCGACGTGCGGGTGAGCGGGCAGGGCTGCTCGATCAGCCAGTCGTCGGCGTCGATGATGGCCGCGGCGGTGAAGGGCAGGACGCTCGGCGAGGTCCGGGCCCTCGACCGGGCCTTCAAGGGGATGATGTCGATCCACGAGCAGGCCCTCGACGGCGAGGGCGAGGACGAGGTGGCCGCCGCCGACCTGAAGCTCGGGGACCTCGAGGCGCTCCGGGGCGTGGTGAAGTTCCCCGTGCGGATCAAGTGCGCCACCCTGCCGTGGCACACGCTGTCCCAGGCCGTCGCCGAGGTGGCGGCGGACGGGACGGTGGCGTCCTCCTAGCCCTCGCCGAGGGTCGTGTTGATCTCGGCCGCGAACGTGAGGTCGGCGTCGGTGACCCCGCCGGCGCTGTGGCTGACGAGGTCGATGCGGACGGTGTTCCAGCTGTTGGACCAGTCCGGGTGGTGGTTCCGCTTCTCGGCCACGAGCGCCACCATCGTCATGAACCCGAAGGCGTCGACGAAGGACGGGAACTCGAGCGTGCGGTGGAGCTTGCCGTCCACGAGGTCCCAGCCCTCGGGCAGGCGGGCGCGGACGTCGTCGTCGGCGAGGACGGTCGGGTCGCTCATGCCGACATCGTGCCAGGCCGGGCGAACGCCCTGACCAGCCCGGCCAGCGCGTCGGGCCGCTCGACGGCGAGCAGGTGGGCGGCGCCGTCGAGGACCTCCAGCCGGGCGCCCGGGATGCCGGCGACGTAGGCGTCCGCGTGGGCCGGCGGCACGAGCGTGTCCTGGGCTCCCCTGACGACGAGGGTCGGGGCGCTGACCCGGTGGAGGCGGCGGGGCAGCTTCGGGTCGTGCAGGTACGGGTTCCACCCGAGCCGGGCGGTCGCCGCCTGGTGCTGCAGCATCGGGCGGAGCACGGCGAAGTCGAGCTGGCCGGGGGCGACGTGGCGGAGGCCCCTCGCCACCTGGGCCATCGGGAAGTCGGGGTCGGCGAACAGGTCGTCGACCAGCTCCCAGGGCCGGCGGCCGAAGATGTCGCCGATCTCCGCGCCCTTCAGGTACAGGCCGACGGGGTTGACGAGCACGAGCCGGCCGACCCGGCCGGGGTGGCGGACGGCCAGCTCGACGGCCATCCACCCGCCGAGCGAGAGGCCGACGACGACCGGGTCGCGCAGGCCGAGCCGGTCCCACAGGTCGACGAGGTGGAACACGGCGTCGTCCATGTCGTCGACCTGCTCGATGCCCTCGCTGCCGCCGAAGCCGGGGAACATGGGGGCCACGACGGCGAACTCGTCGGCCAGCAGGTCGAGCAGGGCGAGGCCGTCGCCCTCCCCCACCGCCGAGTGGAGGTAGACGAGCGGCGGGCCGTCACCGCCCCTGCGGACCTCGACGGCGCCGAGGTCGGTGGCGACCCGCTCGACGGTGACGGCGCCCATCACGCGGCCGCCGGGTCGCGCAGGACGGGCCGCCCCTCGGGGAACCGCTCGCGCAGGCGGGGCATGACCTCGGCGGCGAACAGCTCGAGGTTCCGCCTGGTCAGGTCGGCCGGCAGGGTGCCGAGCTGGAACAGCCCGAGCAGGTTGCCGGCCCCGAGGCGCTCGAGGTTGGCGACGAGCCGCTCGTAGACGGTCTCGGGCGACCCGGCGATCACGTACTGGCCGGCCAGGGTCTCCTCCCAGCTCGACAGGCTCGCGGCGAACGTGCCGTGGGCCTTCACAATGTGCTCCATGGACCGCAGCGACGTGTAGCCGGGCGGCGAGATGTCGATGCCGGGGAGGAGCCGGCGGACGAAGTACCACCAGTGCTCCTCGAACTCGGCCCTCGCCCGCTCGTCGGTCTCGGCCACGTAGATCGGCGTCAGCCAGCCGGCCTGGCGGGGGTCGTAGGTGTAGCCGGCCCGCTCGCACGCCTCCCGGAACAGCCGGAACTGGCGGTCGAAGACGTCGATGTGGAAGTAGGGGATGCCCATGTAGGCGTACCGGTGGCGGGCGACGAAGTCCATCGTCTCGAGGGAGCCGGCGCCCGGGATCCACACCTCGGGGTGGGGCCGCTGCACGGGCTTCGGCCAGGTGTTGAGGAACCGGAGCCGGTAGTGCCGGCCGATGAACTCCTGGGGCCCGTCCTCGGTCCAGGCCTTGATGATCAGGTCGTGGGCCTCGGCGAAGCGCTCCCGGGCGTGGGCCGGGTTGATCGAGAACGAGTAGTACTCCGGGCCGCCGCCGACCACGAACCCGGCGATGAGCCGGCCGCCCGACAGGTTGTCGAGCATGGCGAACTCCTCGGCCACCCTGGTCGGCGGGTCGTACAGCGGCAGCGCGTTGCCGACCACGGCGATGCGGACCCTGGACGTCTCCCTGGCGATGGCGGCGGCCATCAGGTTGGGCGACGGCATCAGCCCGTACGCGTTCTGGTGGTGCTCGTTCACGCACACGCCGTCGAAGCCGAGCTCCTCGGCGTACACCAGCTCGTCGAGGTAGCGGTCGTACAGCTCGGAGCCGATCGCCGGGTCGTACAGGCGGTTCGGCACCGTCACCCACGCCGGCCCGTCGTAGTCGGCCGGGAGGCCCGGGTACGGCATCAGGTGGAAGCTGAAGAAGCGCACGGCGCGGCAGCGTAACCCTGACCCGCGGGTCAACTTCCCGACGATTTGAGAATGCCTTAACGGGGCCGCCGGTACGGTCCCATCGGCACATCTGGGGATCGAAGGGGGAGCCATGCGAGCTGGGGGACGGCGTCTCGCCGTCATGCTGTCGGCCGCGCTGTTGGGGGCGACGGCAGCCGTCACGATGCCGGCGGGGCCGGCGTCGGCGCTCGAGCCGGGCGACAGCCAGCGGTTCGACACGTGGGCCGGCTACGAGGTCAACCGCTATCCGGTGGAAGCGCTCGCCGGCGACTTCGACGAGGACGGCTCGCCCGACGTCGCCTGGGTGCGCAACGACTTCTTCGAGAACACGCTGAGCGTCACCCTGAACCTGGGCGAGGGCACCCTCGACGACCCCGTCGAGTACCCGGCCAACGAGTCCTCCACCGACGGCGACCTCGCCGACCTGAACGGCGACGGGCACCTCGACGCCGTCGTCGTGGCCGACTTCTCCTCGACCGTCGACCTCTACTTCGGCGACGGCACCGGCGCGTTCACCCACGCCACGACGCCGGGCGGCGACGACCCGGCCCAGGTCGTGGCCACCGACCTCGACGGCGACGGCGACGCCGACCTCGCCATGACCAACTCGTTCTTCAGCGCCAGCGTGAGCGTGCTGCTGAACGCCGGCGACGGCACCTTCGGCGCCGAGACCGTCTACCCGGTCGGCGAGCGGCCCGGCGGCATCGTGCCCACCGACTTCGACGCCGACGGCATCCTCGACCTCGTCGTGGCCGCCGGCGGGTTCAGCGGCGGCGAGCTCGCGCTCTACCCGCTCCTCGGCGACGGCACCGGCGACTTCACGCCCGGCGACCCCGTGCCGTTCCCCGGCCTGGCCGAGTCCCCCGTCCTCGCCGGCGGCGACTTCGACGACGACGGCGACCTCGACTACCTCACGGCCGGCATCCGCAGCGACGGCACCACCCTTCTGCGCAACGGCGGCGACGGCACCTTCACCACCGACCAGATCCCCGGCGGCTTCTCCTCCGGCGACATCGAGGTCCTCGACCTCGAGCCCGACGGCGACCTCGACGCCGTGAGCGCGACGTTCGGGTCGAGCCAGAGCGGCGACATCACCGTCCTGCGCAACGCCGGCGACGCCACGTTCACCACGGCGTCGCTCACCTCGAGCCAGCAGCCCATGGGCATCGACGTGGCCGACTTCGACCTCGACGGCGACCCCGACGTGGCCGCCGCCAACCGGGGCAGCAGCCTCGGCGTCATCCACCCGGGCAGCGCCGGCGGCACCTTCGAGCAGCCGCCGCAGGCCCCGCTGTTCGCCCCGCCGTTCAAGATCACCACCGGCGACCTCGACGGCGACGGCGACACCGACGTGGCCGCCAGCATCCAGGGCTTCTCCACGTCCGACCAGGTCGTGCAGCTGCTCCTGAACGACGGCACCGGCACGCTCGTGCCGAGCGGCACGGTGCCCGCCCTCGGCCGGCCGTTCTCGATCGACGCCGCCGACTTCGACCTCGACGGCGACGACGACCTCGTGTGGCAGCTGGCCGGCTACTCCCAGCCCGACGTGGGCGTGGCCCTCAGCAACGGCGACGGCACGTTCGCCGACGCGTTCGCCATCCGCGAGAACGACTGCGCCCCCGGCCAGATCAGCACGGCCGACATGGACGGCGACGGCGACCCCGACATCGTGATGCCCGACGAGGGCGGCGGCGAGTTCGGGTCCGACTGCGTCCAGGGCCAGTCCGTCACCATCATCCCGAGCCTCGGCGACGGCACGTTCGGCAACGGCATCCGGGTCGAGACCGAGGCCCTGCCCCAGCACGCGCTCGGCGCCGACATGGACGGCGACGGGCTGAACGACGTGGTCTCCGCCCACCTCTCCGGCAACGGCGGCGACCTCGCCGTGGCGCTGAACAACGGCGACGGCACGTTCGCCCAGCACGTGGAGATCGACACCGGCCGCAGCCACCGCGAGATCGCGGCCGCCGACCTCGACGGGGACGGCGACGTGGACGTGGCCGGCGTGGACACCGACGACGGCATCACCGTGTTCCTGAACGACGGCAGCGGCGTGGCCTTCACCACCGAGGTGTACGACGGCGAGACCGTCAACGGCTACCTCAACGCCGTCGCCATCGACATCGGCGACGTGGACGTGGACGGCGTGCCCGACATCGCCGTCGCCAACTGGACCGGCAACGACGTCGGCGTCTGGTACGGCCACGGGGACGGCACGTTCTCGCCCCGGGCCATCCACTACGGCATGAACACCGCCATCACCGACCTCGAGCTCGCCGACTTCGACGGCGACGGCCTGGTCGACGTGGCCACCCCGAACACCCAGGCCAACGCCACCACGATGGCGTCGGCGGGCAGGACGTCCGCCAGGGCGGCCGAGGCCGGCGCGGTGCGGGCCGAGGCGGTGGCCGCCGCCCCGAACGGGGTCAGCGTGGCCTTCAACGACGGCGCCCCGCAGTGCACGGTCAGGGGCTCCACCGGCGACGACGACGTCACCGGCACGCCCAGGGCCGACATCATCTGCACCTTCGCCGGCAACGACACGGTCAACGGCCGCGGCGGCAACGACGTGATCGTGACCGGCGCCGGCGACGACCGGGTCCTCGGCGGGGACGGCGACGACACCATCGACGTCGGCACCGGCCGGGACTACGTGCTCGCCGGCGACGGCGACGACGCGGTCCTCGCCATCGACGGCAACGACCGCCTCGAGGGCGGCGGCGGCCGCGACCGGCTGACGAGCGGCACCGGCAACGACCGCCTGTACGGCGGGGCCGGCGTCGACACGCTGGTCGCGGGCAAGGGCCTCGACCTCCTGAACGGCGGGCGCGGGCACGACCGCTGCAACGGCGGCGCCGACCGCGACCAGTCCACCAGCTGCGAGGTCCGAGTCAACATCCCCTGATGCCCGGCGCCCGTACGTACGGGCGCCAGTCACGATCGACCCCCCGGAGGGGCACATGCAGAGGTTTGGGAAGCGGGCGGCCGGTGCCGTCGCGGGCCTGCTCGTCTCGGCGACGGCAGTCCTCGTGGCACCGGTCGCCCCGGCCGGCGCCGCCGAGCCGGGCGACAGCGCCCGGTTCGACACGTGGACCGGCTACCAGGTCGGACGGGCCCCGATCGAGGCGCTGGCCGGCGACTTCGACGAGGACGGCTCGCCCGACGTCGCCTGGGTCAGGAACGAGTTCTTCGAGCCGTCCATCGCCATCACGCTCAACCTGGGCGAGGGCACGCTCGACGACCCCGTCCCCATCCCGGCCACCGACCAGTCGACCGACGGCACCGTCGCCGACCTGAACGGCGACGACCACGTCGACCTCGTGGTCGTGGCCAGGGGCAACGGGTTCGACAACGAGGTCGTCGACCTGTACCTGGGCGACGGCACCGGCGACTTCACGAGGACGACGACCCCCGGCGGGCACGCCCCGAACCAGGTGGTCGCGGCCGACCTCGACGGCGACGGCGACGACGACCTGGCCATGACCAACACCGGCACCGTCCCGACGGTCAGCGTGCTCATCAACGCCGGCGACGGGACGTTCGCCCCGGAGGCCACCTACCCGGTGAACGACGGCGCCTACGGCATCGTCGCCTCGGACCTCGAGGGTGACGGCGACCTCGACCTCGTGGTCGCGGCCAACGGCGCCGACTTCTCGGAGTTCGCGCTGAACCGGCTCGTGAACGCGGGCGACGGCACGTTCACGCCGGCGGCCCCGCTCACGTTCTCGGGGACGGGCAGCCAGATCGTGCTGGACGCGGCCGACCTCGACGGCGACACCGACGAGGACCTGTTCGCCGGCGGGTTCGGCGAGTCCCACTTCCTGTTCGTCAACGACGGCACCGGCGACTACACGGCCGAGCCGGTCCCGAGCGCCGGGTTCAACTCCGGCGACGTCGAGCTGGCCGACCTCGAGGGCGACGGCGACGTCGACGCGGTCAGCGCGACGTTCGGCTCGAGCTTCACCGGCGACGTCACCGTGTTCCGCAACGCCGGGGACGCCACGGTCGCCCCGGAGACGCTGATCTCGAGCCACCAGCCGATGGGCCTCGACCTCGCCGACTTCGACATCGACGGCGACCTCGACATCGCCGCCGCCAACCGCGGCAGCGGCCTCGGCGTCATCCACCCGGGCGGCCCCGGCGGCACCTTCGAGCAGCCGGACCAGCAGCCGCTGTTCGCCCCGCCGTTCAAGATCACCACCGGCGACCTCGACGGCGACGGCGACACCGACGTGGCCGCCAGCGTGAACGGCGGCTCGGCCAACAGCCAGGTCATCCAGGTGCTCCTGAACGACGGCGCCGGCACGCTGGTCCCGGCCGAGAGCATCCCGGCCGGCGGCCTGCCCCAGTCGGTCGACGCCGCCGACTTCGACCTCGACGGCGACGACGACCTCGTCTGGCAGCTCCTCGGCGGCCGGTTCGAGGAGGTCGGCGTGGCCTTCAGCAACGGCGACGGGACCTTCGGCGACGCCGTCCTCATCGACGTCAACGAGTGCCTGCCCGGCCAGGTCACCACGGCCGACATGGACGACGACGGCGACCCGGACATCCTGATCGCCGACGAGAGCGGCCAGGGCTTCGGGACCGGCTGCGTGCAGGGCCAGACGGTGACGATCCTGCCGAGCAACGGCGACGGCACGTTCGGCACGCCCTTCGCCGCCGGCGTGGAGTTCGCCCCGCAGCAGGCGATCGGGGCCGACGTGGACGGCGACGGCCTGAACGACGTCGTCAGCGCCCACCCGACCGGCAACGGCGGCGACCTGTCCGTCGCGCTGAACCTCGGCGGCCGGGAGTTCGCCCCGCACGTCGAGATCGACAGCGGGACCGGGCACCGTGAGATCGACGCCGCCGACCTCGACGGGGACGGCGACCTCGACATCGCGGCCGTCGACTTCGACAACACGATGACGGTGTTCCTGAACACCGGCGACGGCGTCACCTACACGATCACCACGTACCAGGGCGAGGCCATCGGCAACCTGCTGAACGGCGTGGCCGTCGACATCGGCGACGTCAACATCGACGGGTTCCTCGACATCGCCGTCGCCAACCGGTCCGGCAACGACGTCGGCGTCTACTTCGGCAACGGCGACGGCTCCTTCGACCCGCTGCCGCTGCACTACGGCATGAACGCCGACCTGTCCGACATCGAGCTGGCCGACTTCGACGGCGACGGGCTCCTCGACGTGGCCGTGCCCAACACGACCGCCGCCGTCGGGGCGGCGGCCACGGCCCGGTCCGCCACGGCGTCCGCGTCGGCCGAGGCGTCGGTGTCGGCGCTCGCGGCCGCGCCGAACGGCGTGTCGGTCGTGCTCAACGACGGCAACCCGGAGTGCACGGTCAGGGGCGGGAGCGGTGACGACAACCTCACCGGGACCCCGCTGGCCGACATCATCTGCACCTTCGAGGGCAACGACACCATCAACGGCCGGGGCGGCAACGACGTCATCCTCACCGGGGCCGGCAACGACCGGGTCCTCGGCGGCGCCGGCGACGACACCATCGACGTCGGCACCGGGAAGGACTTCGTGTCCGGCGGCGACGGCAACGACGTCGTCCTGGCCATCGACGGCAACGACCGCCTCGACGGCGACGCCGGCCGGGACCGGCTGACGTCGGGCACCGGCAACGACCGCCTGAACGGCGGGGCCGGGGTCGACACGCTGGTCGCCGGCAAGGGCGCCGACGTCCTGAACGGCGGCCGCGGCCGGGACCGCTGCAACGGCGGCGCCGACCGCGACCAGTCCAGCGAGTGCGAGGTCAGGATCAACATCCCCTGACCGCGCCGGGACCGGAGAGAGGGGCGGCCGCCGCGTGCGGCCGCCCCTCTCGCGTCCAGACGACAGTGGTGTAATTTGGTGTCCCAGCGTTGGGGATCCCGATGCATACGCAGGAGCGCCATGGTGACTGACTATCGCCACGATCCCGAGTACGCACTCCGATGGCCCGCCGACTTGTTTCGAGAGGAGGTACTGCGCCTCGTTCGTGCTGCACGGCAGTGGGGCGCCACCTATGACTGGCGGGAGGAAGTGATTGTGCTCCTCCGGCAAGCGTTTCCTTCTGACGTTCCGGTTCAGGAATTTGAGAGGGCACTGGACTCGCAACCGGCCTCGTACCCCGTCTATGACCCGAACGAGGAGCCGTTCTAGTATGGGTGCCCAAAGAGCCGTGAACTGGCTGGAGCAGCTGGCCGAATCTGCGCCGGTGTTTCCGAATGCCAACGAACGGCGACCGTACTGGTCACAGAGGTCGTCGCTTGATCATTCGAGAGTCGAGGTCCGTCTGCCTGCGGTCGTTCGCCGAGTTCGGCGGCTCATCGATGAACTCGAGCGCGAGCACTTGTTCTCGGAAGCACTCGGGTTCGAGTGCGTCGACGGGAATGGACGCAGCGACACGAGCGCAGCGACCGAGCTTGAGCGGCGCGTGCGGAAGGCGCACTTGCTCGACGTCGCCGACGAGGCGTGGAGTGCAGACGACCTCTGCGACTTCCTTGAGGTGTTCCATGACATGGCCTCGCGCCCGACTCGTGGATGGGAGCACGATTTCTGTAACTGCGGTTGGCACCCGACGGCGTACTCGAAGCGGTCGGGGCAGGCGCTATACCGCTGGCGAGTCAACGAGGAGCTCGCCAACACCTCCCTCGGTCTCAGAATGGCGACCGATGGAGAAGACATCGGGCGCATGGTGCGCGTCACGCCGCCTGCGCTAGCCGAACTCGAGTCCTATGCCTCGGAGTCGAACGCCCCCGATCGAGATGAGTTGAGGCACGCAGTTGCGATGTACCGATCGCGGGGAGCGGGACGCAACGCGAGACGGTCGGCTGTGATCGCACTCGCCCGCCTACTGGAGGATCGCCGTCAGCTGCTCAAGCGAGAGCTCTTCACGGGCGACGAACAGGCGCTCTTCAACATCGCGAACAACTACGACCTGCGCCATCGCGGCGTAAACCAACGATGCCACTACGATGACGCCTTCCTCGATTGGGTCTTCCATTGGTATCTCGCCACGATCCGCCTCGCCGACGTGTTAAGCGAGAGGAACACACCAGCCGGCCCACGGTAGACGAGCTTGTACCGCCCCCGTCTTAGGCGTGGGCGGCGTAGGCCGCGTAGCCGGTCGTCTCCAGCTCGGCGGCCAGCTCGGGGCCACCGGAGGCCACCACCTCGCCCTTCACGAGGATGTGCACCCGGTCGGGGCGCAGCTCGTGGAGGAGGCGGCTGTAGTGGGTGATGGCCAGCACGCCCAGCTGCTGTTCGTGGGTGGCCTGCTCGATGCGGCGGCTGACGGCCCGGAGGGCGTCGATGTCGAGGCCGGAGTCGAGCTCGTCGAGGATGGCGATGCGGGGCTCGAGCACGGCCAGCTGCACGGTCTCGTTGCGCTTCTTCTCGCCGCCTGACAGGTCCACGTTCAGCGAGCGGCGCAGCAGCGACCGGTCGAGGCCGATGCGGTCGGCCTCCTCCCGCATCCGGGTGACGACCACCGACGGGTCGCGGCCGGCGGCGACCAGCGCCTCGGCCACCACGTCCTCCACGGCCACGCCGGGCACCTCGGTCGGGTACTGCATGGCGAGGAACAGCCCGGCCTGGGCCCGCTGCCACGGCTCCATGGCCAGCACGTCGGCGCCGTCGAGGGTCACCGTCCCGCCCGTCACCTCGTAGCCGGGGCGGCCCATGATCACGTGGGACAGGGTGGACTTGCCGGACCCGTTCGGGCCCATGACGGCGTGCACCTCGCCGCTCGCCACGGTGAGGTCGATCCCCCGGAGGATCTCCTGGCCCCGCACCCCGGCCCGCAGGCCGCGGATCTCCAGCGTCGTCATGCGACCGGCGTCGGCCGAAGGCCGACTCTGCTTCTCGGCCCGCGAGCGGGTGGCAGGAAGGGGTGGGGCCCGGCCCCGACCAGGGGCCGGGACGGGGCCCCCGCCTGACAGGACCCGTGAGCCCTCACGGCAGGCGGACGACCACGTCGGTCCCGTCGACGCGGACGGCGTAGACCGGGGTCGGCTTCGTGGCGGGCAGCGTGTTGGGCCGGCCGGTCACGAGGGAGAACGTGCTGCCGTGCTTCCAGCACTCGATCTCCTTCGTGTCCGCGTAGACCTCGCCCTCGGCGAGCGAGATGTCGGCGTGGGTGCAGCGGTCGCCGATGGCGTAGAAGTCGTCGTCGATCCGCACGACGGCGACCCGGTGGCCGTTCACGTCGAAGCGGCGGGCCGAGCCGGGCTCGACGTCGTCGACCGAGCAGAGGCGGACCTCGGTCGCCATCAGCCCGCCCTCCGCTCGAGCTTGGTCGCCACCCGGCGGCGCAGGGCGGCGACGACGGGCGGGACCGGCAGCCGGGCCAGCACCTCGTCGAAGAACCCGGCGACCACGAGCCGCTCGGCGATGGCCGGCGGCACGCCCCGGCTCTCCAGGTAGAAGCGCTGGTCCTCGTCGATCGGCCCGATGGCCGAGGCATGGCTGCAGCGCACGTCGTTGTTCTCGATCTCCAGGTTCGGCACCGACTCCGCCCAGGCGTGCTCGGACAGCTTGATCGTGCGGTTGGTCTGGAAGGCGTTCGTGCCCCGCGCCACCTTCTCGACCCGGATGAGGCCCGTGTAGACGGAGCGGGACCGCCCGCCGACCGCGCCCTTGAACAGCAGGTCGCTCGTCGTGTCGGGCGCGGCGTGGTCCTGGAAGGTGCGCAGGTCGAGGGTCTGGTCGGCCTCGCCGAAGTAGACGGCGAGGAGGTCGCCGCTCGCGCCCCGGCCCTCCATGCGGCAGTCGGTGCGCAGCCGCGCGTAGTCACCGCCGAGCGCCGCCGTGCAGGCGAGCAGGCTGGCGTCCCGGTCGACCCGGCTGACCAGCGAGCCGACCTGCCACACGGCGAGGCCGAGGTCCTGCACGCCGAGCCAGCGGAGGCGGGCGGCGGGGGCGGCGTCGAGCTCGACGACCGGGACGACGAGCCCGGCGACCGGGTCGGACCCGGTGTAGCCGAGGACGGTGACGTCGCTGTCCTCGCCGGCCCTGACCACGACGCGGGGGAAGGTGGCCAGGCCCGGCGTCGACAGCCAGGTGGCCACGACGACGGGCCGGTCCACGGTCATGCCCCTCGGCACCCGGACCACGATGGGCTCGGCCGCGAACGCGTCGTTCATCTCGGCGAACACGTCGGTCGGGCGCTCGGCCACGGCGCCGAGGTCGCCCTCGCCGGCCGGGCCGACCTCGAGGCCCTTCGCCGCCAGCGCCGGGTCGACCTCCCGGTGGACGACGCGCCCGTCGACGGTGACGACCAGCGCGGACCGCTCGGCGACGGACTCGCCCAGCTCGGCCAGCCCGGCGGGGATGCCCGAGGGGGCGGGGCCGTCGAGCCGGTAGGCGTCGAGGTCGAGGTCGGCGATGCGGCTGTAGCGCCACACCTCCTCGTCGGTCGACGGCAGGCTGGCGGCGGCGAAGCGCTCGGCGGCGGCCGCCCGCCGGTCGCGCAGCCAGCCGGGGCCCGGCAGGGCGGCGGCGGCGTCGATGGTGAACGGTCCAGGCACGGCGACCGGCCAGCCTACCGGCGGCCGGCGGCGCCCCGGCCCCGAGCCGGGATCAGCGCCCGCGGCCGAAGACCCGCTTCCAGAACGGGCGGCGCCGGCGCTCCTCCTCGATCTCGGCGAGGATCTGCGGGCCGGCGGCGTTCACGATGTCCTCGGCCTCGTCCAGGACGGCGGCGACGTCGGGCGCGTCGGGGCGGGCCGGCGTCGGCGGCGTGACGAGGGTGCCGTAGCTCCAGTTCACGTCGGCCAGCCGCCGCTCGTACCTCGGGCAGTCCTCCGGGCAGCGCCACGGCGCCTCGGGCGCGAGGTCGAGGTTGCACTTGCGGACGGCCTCGCCGTTCGGGTAGGTCCGGCTCTCGAACTGCTTGCAGTCCTGCCGCATCGGCATGGCCGGGAAGTGTACGGGCCGGTCCCGGGGACCGGCCCGTCACCTCGGCCTCAGCCGACCGAGCCCTCCATCTGGAGCTCGATCAGGCGGCTCCACTCGACCGCGTACTCCATGGGCAGGGTCCTCGTGACCGGCTCGATGAAGCCGTTCACGACCATGCCCATGGCCTGCTCCTCGGTCAGGCCCCGGCTGCGCAGGTAGAACAGCTGCTCGTCGGCCACCTTCGACACGGTGGCCTCGTGGCCGATGCGGGCGTCGCGCTCGCCGATCTCCTGGTACGGGTAGGTGTCGGTCCGGCTGTGCTCGTCGAGCAGCAGGGCGTCGCACTGGACGTGGCTGCGGCAGCCGTAGGCGCCCTCCTCGACCCGGACGAGGCCGCGGTAGCTGGTGCGGCCGCCGTCCTTCGAGATCGACTTCGAGACGATCTTCGAGGACGTCTCCGGAGCGGCGTGGACCATCTTCGCCCCGGTGTCCTGGTGCTGGCCGGCGCCGGCGTAGGCGACCGAGAGCACCTCGCCGGTGGCCTTCGGGCCCATCAGGTAGACGGCCGGGTACTTCATGGTCAGCTGCGACCCGATGTTCCCGTCGATCCACTCCATGTGGCCCTCGGCCTCGACCCTGGCCCGCTTGGTGACGAGGTTGAAGACGTTGTTCGACCAGTTCTGGATGGTCGTGTACGTGACGTGGGCGCCGGGGCGCACGACGATCTCGACGACCGCGGAGTGCAGCGAGTCGGTGGTGTACACGGGGGCCGAGCAGCCCTCGATGTAGTGCACCTTCGACCCCTCGTCGGCGATGATCAGGGTCCGCTCGAACTGGCCCATGTTCTCGGCGTTGATCCGGAAGTAGGCCTGGAGCGGCATCGAGACCTCGACGCCGGGCGGCACGTAGATGAACGACCCGCCGGACCAGACGGCCGAGTTCAGCGCCGCGAACTTGTTGTCGTTCGGCGGGATCACCTTGCCGAACCAGCGCTTCACGATCTCGGGGTGCTCCCGGAGGGCCGTGTCCATGTCCGTGAACAGGACGCCCTGGGCGGCGAGGTCGTCCCGGTTGCGGTGGTACACGACCTCGGACTCGTACTGGGCCGTGACCCCGGCGAGGTACTTGCGCTCGGCCTCGGGGATGCCCAGCTTCTCGTAGGTGCGCTTGACCGACTCGGGCAGCTCGTCCCAGGCGTCGACCTGCTGGGCGGTCGGCTTGATGTAGTAGAAGATGTCGTCGAAGTCGAGCCCGGCGAGGTTGCCGCCCCAGCTCGGCATTGGGCGGCGGCGGAAGTACCGGTGGGACCGGAGGCGGAGGTCGCGCATCCAGTCGGGCTCGCCCTTCATCCACGACATCTCGCGGATGATCTCGTCGTTCAGGCCCTTCTTGGGCTTGAAGACGTAGTTCTCCTCGTCGCTCCAGCCGAGCTTGTACCGGCTGAGGTCGATGGCGAGGTCGGTGTCGGCCATGCGGTGCGTCCTGTCCCGTGCGGTCGGGGATTTCTCCTACGGCGATAGTAACAACTGCCTCCCCGGCGATCATCCCCCGGGGCGGCCTACAGCCCGACCTGGCCCGTGCCGATAGCGGTCCCTGAGGAGGTGGGAGGCCCTGTGCAACTGGAAGAGCTGGTCCTCCGCATCCCCGGCGACGAGCTCCGCGTCCGCTTCCACCCCCAGCTGACCGTGCTGAGCGGGATCGGCGTGCTCGAGCGTCAGGCGTTGGCGGAGAGCATCGTGGGCGCGCTGTCCGGGCGGGCGGAGGCGACCACCCTGACCTACCGGGACGGCGTCGGGCGGCGGGCCAGGGCGGTGTCGTCGGGCGGGCGGCTGGTGGCGACCTACGACGACGACGGCTCCCCCGCGCCGGTCCTGTTGGGCACGGTCGCGCCCGACGTCGAGGCCCTGCGGAGCCTGATGCTGCTGCACGCGGCCGACCTCGGGATGACCCTCGGCCGGCCGAGGACCGACGACCCGCCCGAGCTGGCCGAGGCCAGGGCCATGCTGCGGGCCCTGTCCCAGCAGCTGGACGAGGCGATGGCGGCGTCGAAGGTGGCCGAGGAGGTCAGGGCCGAGCTGGCCGGGATCGAGGCCACCCTGCGGGGCGCGGAGGACGGCGTGGCCCGGCGCGAGTACGCCCAGGTGCTCGCCGACCTGGAGCGGGTGCGGGCCGAGGCCGCCGCCCTCCAGGGCGGCTCGGCCGGGGTCGAGAAGGACCGCGACCTCCTGGCCGCGGCGACCGAGGCGAGGGGCGTGGCCGAGCGGTGGCGGGCCGTGTCCGACCGGCTGGCCGACCTTCGGCGGCGGTTCGGGGACCGGGACCGGCTGGCGGCCGCCGACGTGGCCGCCGCCCTGACCTACCCCGAGCGGATGCCGACCGAGCTCCCCGGCCTGGTCGCCGACCTCGAGGCCGCGCAGGCCGAGCGCAACACCCTGTCGCTGCGGCTGAAGGACCTCGCCGCCTCCCGCCTGCCCGAGCCGTCGTCGCCGACCGTGTCGGAGCTGGCCAGGGCGGAGCAGGGCGTGCTGTGGGACGCCCACCGCAAGGTCGCCGAGACGGCCAGGCGCCTCCAGGAGGCGCAGGTGGCCATGGGCGGGCTGGGCCCGGCCAGCGGCACCGCGCTCGTCGCCGAGCTGGAGGCGGCCCACCAGCGGGTCGACGAGGCCGAGCGCGACGTCGAGGGCGGCTGGCAGCGGGGGATCCTCGGCACCAGCCTCGGCGCCGTCGCCGCGCTGCTCGCCACGGAGGTGGCGCTCGGCCTCGCCGTCCTCGTGCTCGGGGCGGCCGCCGCCGTGGCCCTCTGGCTGCTCGTCCTGCCGAGGGCCCGGCTGCGCCGGGCGCTGACCGCCGAGCAGGCCGTGCTCGAACGGGCCGAGATCCCGAGCTACCTCGCCTACCAGATGCGGCGGGTGGAGGCCTCGGTCGACCCCGAGGCCCGCAAGCGCC
The DNA here is from genome assembly GCA_036399815.1 of Acidimicrobiales bacterium. NCBI lineage: Bacteria > Bacillati > Actinomycetota > Acidimicrobiia > Acidimicrobiales > Acidimicrobiales bacterium. Next base: position 25,880 of record DASWMK010000017.1, on the reverse strand, counting down.
TCGACCTCGCCACCCTCGACCACCGCACCGCGCTCGACGCCTGGCACCGGGTCGCCGGGCCGGTCAGCCCGGACGTGGCCACCCGGCTGGCCGAGGAGGTCCGGTCGTACGCGAGGGCGCTGTCGAGCCTCGGCGGCGCGGCCGAGGAGATCGAGGCCCTCCGCGACGACCTCACCGGGCGGGCCGAGCCGGCCCTCGCCGCCGCCCGCCAGGCCGTGCTCCGGGCCGTCACCCCGTTCGGCGTCGAGGACGTGGCCGTCGCCCTCGAGGAGGTGCGGGACCGCATCGCGCTCGGGCGCCTGGCCCGCCTCCAGGCCGAGCTCGAGGCGACCGAGGCCGAGGAGGCCGCGCTGGCCGCCGACCTGGGCGGGCTGCTCGACCGGGTCGGCATCGCCGAGGGCGACCTGGCCGAGCGGGTGGGCGCGCTCGACTGGGCCGTCCAGCGGGCCGAGGAGCGCCAGGAGGCGAGGACCAGGGCCAGGCCCAGGGAGGTCATCGAGGACGACCTCGTCCGCCTCCAGACCGAGGCCCGCCGGCTGCGCCGGCCGGAGTGGACGACGGTGACGGCGTCCGAGGCGACCGCGCCGGTGGCGTCGCCCGAGCTCGCCCACCGCCGGTCCGAGCTGCGGGCCCAGCTGGAGCGGGCCAGGGCCATGGAGGCCGAGGCCGAGCGCCTGGCCGACCGGCACGGCGCCCTGGAGCGCCGGGTCGCCGCCCTGGAGGCCCAGCACGGCGGGTCCGGCGAGGCGGCGCTCGCCTCGCTCGTCGCCGACGTCCAGCAGGAGCTGCTCGCCCACCTCACCGCCGCCAGCCACCCGGGCGGCGACCGCGAGCGGGTGCCGGTGCTGCTCGACGAGCCGTTCCTCCGCATCCCCGCCGAGCGGAAGTGGGAGCTGCTCGACATGCTCCTGCGCCTGTCGGAGCGGGTGCAGCTCGTCTACCTGACCGACGACCCGTACGTGACGGCCTGGGGCCGGCGGCGCGCCACCGACGCCAGCGTGCTGCTGCTGGAGCCCGAGCCCGAACCGGTCTAGGTACGCTCCGGCGGGTGACCGCCTCGTCAGCTGTGCCGACCACGCCCCCGTCCGCGGAGCGTCGCCCGCACTCGCGCACCGTCCACGGCGAGACCGTCACCGACGACTTCCACTGGCTGCGGGACCGCGACGACCCCGAGGTGATCGCCTACCTCGAGGCCGAGAACGCGTACACCGAGGCCGTGCTGGCGCCGACCAGCGCCCTGCGGGACGAGCTGTTCGAGGCGATCCGCCGGCGGACCCAGGAGACCGACGTGTCGGTGCCGGTCCGCAAGGGGCCGTGGTGGTACTACACCAGGACCTACGAGGGCCTCCAGTACGGCGTCCACTGCCGCCGGCCGGTCGGCACGGCCGAGGACGACGAGGGCGCCGAGCAGGTGCTGCTCGACGAGAACGAGATGGCGAAGGGCCTCGACTACTTCCGGCTCGGCGCCTTCTCCGTGTCGCCGGACCACACGATGCTCGCCTACGGCACCGACACGACCGGGGGCGAGGTGTTCACCCTGCGGGTGCGGGACCTGGCGACCGGCGAGGACCACGCCGACGAGATCACCGGCGCCTACTACGGCGCCACCTGGGCCAACGACAACCGGTCGGTCTTCTACACGACCCTCGACGCCGCCCACCGGCCCTGGCGGGTGTGGCGGCACGTGCTCGGCGCCCCCGTGGACGAGGACGAGTGCCTCCTCGAGGAGCCGGACGAGCGCTTCTGGGTGAGCGTCGGCAAGACCAGGAGCCAGCGCTTCGTCGTCGTCGGGCTCGAGAGCAAGATGACGAGCGAGGTCCACGTCCTCGACGCCGACGACCCCGGCGCCCGCTTCCGGGTCGTCGCCGAGCGGGAGACCGGCGTCCAGTACGACGTCGACCACCAGGCCGACCGCGACCGCTTCGTCATCACCACCAACGCCGACGGCGCCGTCGACTTCAAGCTGGTCGCCGCCCCGGTCGACGCGCCGGGCCGGTCGTCGTGGGAGGACCTCATCCCCCACCGCGACGACGTGAAGCTCGACGAGGTCGCCTGCTTCGCCGGCCACCTCGTCGCCTCCGAGCGCCACCAGGGGATGCAGCGCCTCCGGGTGCTCGACCCCGACGGCGCCGAGGTGAGGGCCGTCACGCATCCCGAGCCGGTGCACAGCGTCTGGCTGGAGCAGAACCCCGAGTACGAGGTCGACGCCGTCCGCTACGGCTACACGTCGCTCGTCACCCCCCGGTCGGTCTACGAGCACCGCTTCGACGGCGGGGAGGACACCCTCGTCAAGCGCCAGCCCGTGCTCGGCGGGTTCGACCCCGACGACTACGAGACCTGGCGGGAGTGGGCGACGGCGGAGGACGGCACCCGCATCCCGATCTCGCTCGTCCGCCGGCGGGACGGCGCCGGCGACGGGCCGGCGCCCTGCCTGCTGTACGGCTACGGCTCCTACGAGATCTCCACCGACCCGGTGTTCTCGATCCCCCGGCTCAACCTCGTCGACCGGGGGGTGGCCTTCGCCATCGCCCACGTGCGGGGCGGCGGCGAGATGGGCCGGCGCTGGTACGAGCAGGGCAAGTTCCTGGCGAAGCGCAACACGTTCACCGACTTCGTCGCCTGCGCCCGCCACCTCGTCGACCTCGGCTTCACGTCGCCCGACCGCCTCGTCGCCAGGGGCGGGAGCGCCGGCGGCCTGCTGATGGGCGCGGTCGTGAACCTGGCGCCCGAGCTGTTCAGGGCCGTCGTCGCCGAGGTGCCGTTCGTCGACGTGATCAACACGATGCTCGACGAGACGATCCCGCTGACGGTGGTCGAGTTCGAGGAGTGGGGCAACCCGAAGGACCCCGACTTCTACGAGGCCATGAAGGCCTACGCGCCCTACGAGAACGTCGAGCCCAAGGCGTACCCGGCCATGCTCGTCACCGCCGGGCTGAACGACCCGCGGGTGCAGTACTGGGAGCCGGCCAAGTGGGTGGCCAGGCTGCGGGCGACCAAGACCGACGACCGCCCGCTGCTGCTGCGCACCGAGATGGGCTCCGGCCACGCCGGCCCGTCGGGCCGCTACGACCTGTGGAGGGAGGAGGCCGAGACCCAGGCCTTCGTCCTCTGGCAGCTCGGCCTGGCGTAGGCCGCCGGCCGGGTCGGACCGGTCAGCCCCAGTCGCCGCCGCCGACGTCGCCGCCGAAGCCGCCGCCCCAGTCCCCGCCGCCCACGTCGCCGCCGAACCCGCCGCCGCCGTCGCCCCAGCCGCCGCCGTCGTTGTCGACGTACACGTCGCCGCCACCGCCCCACATGCCGCCCCAGCCGAACGGGGACAGCATCGAGCCGAGGAGCAGGCCGCTGAACAGGCCGCCGCCCCCGCCGAACCAGCCGCCGCCGTAGAACGGGGTGCCGTAGCCGACGTAGACGGGCTGGCCGTACTCGTCGAGGTCGAGGGCGGGCTCGTCGTGGCGGCCCCTGCGGGTCAGCTCGGGCGGCGGGGCCGGCGCCTCCCGGCCCTCGACGGTGGCCCTGGCCCTGGCCATCGCGTACTGCCCCTCGATGATCACCCGCTCGACCCGGACGAGGTCGACGTCGTCGCGGGCGTAGTCGAGCGCGGCGTGGGCGGCCCGGAAGCGGCTCACGGCCGCGTCGTAGTCGGGCCTGGCCTCGGGGTGGAGGGTGACCTGGGGCTCGAGGCCCATCACGTCGTCGCCCAGCACGGACAGCTCGGCCAGCAGGAGCTGGCGGTCGGCGTCGATCTCGACCTTGTGCTCGGCCTCCAGGCGCCGGCGCCGGGACCGGGACCAGAGGAACAGCCCGCCGCCGCCGGCGGCGAGCAGGCCGAGGAGCCCGAGGTTCGACACCCCGCCGCCCTCCCCGCCCTCGTCGGTGGCGGCGCCGGGGTCGGTGGCCGTGGTGCCGCCGGGGCCGGGGACCAGGCCGCCGTCACCGGAGCCGGTGCCCTGGGAGGCGGCCACCCGGCCGACGAAGTCGGCCAGGACGGCCTCGGTGCCCTCGGCCCCGCTCGCCTGGAAGGCGGCCGTGGCCAGCTCGCCGGCGTTGCCGGGGCCGACGGCCCTGAAGCTGTCGCCGACGACCACGCCGTAGGTCCCGGCCAGGCCGGTCGCCTCGGCGAGGGCGGCCGGCACGGCGTCGACGTCGCCGCCGGTGGCGTCGGCGGCCGAGGCCGGCAGGACGGCGAGGAACATGGCGTGGCCGCTCGCCGCCACCTGGGCGGCCAGGTCGGCGGCGGCCGCCTCGTCGATGGCCCGCTCGGCGTCGGGGGCGACGTAGACGGGCCGGCTCCGCAGCGCGTCGGCCGCGTCGGTCAGCGCGCTGGCGGTCTGGAGCGCGCCGGCCCGGCCCGCTCCGGCGAGGAGGGTGGCGACGACGACGAGGGCGACGAAGGGTACGCGGCGCACGGCGTCGTCCTACCCACTTCGGGGCGGACGCGTCCGTGACGTCAGTCGCCGACGACGGGGAGCTCGCGGAGGTCGATGGTCGAGGTGGCGGCGCCGTGGGCGGCCTCGGCGCGGTGGATGACGTCGAGGATCTCGCCGTCGATCAGCTCGTCGCGCTCGAGGAGGGCGTCGCGGAGGGCGTGGAGGATGTGGCGGTGCTCGGCCACGATGACCTCGGCGTCGGCCTTGGCCTCCTGGAGGATGCGGTCGACCGCCGCCCTGCCCTCCTCGTTCCCGAGCACCTTGGCCACGAGGTTCCCGGCGCCCTGCACGGCGGCCGCCTCGTAGCTGACGAGCGACCCGGCCATCCCGTACGAGCCGACCATGTGGGCGACGATGCTGGTGGCGCTCTGGAGGTCGCCGGCCGGCCCGGTGCCGAACTCGCCGAACTCCAGCTCCTCGGCCACCAGCCCGCCCATGGCGATCAGCACCAGCGCGTAGACCTCCGAGCGGGTGTTGGTGAACCGCTCCTCGGGGTCGCTGTGGGCCAGGAGGCCGAGCGCCTCGCGCCGCTTGATGATCGAGAGCACCTCGAGCTTGCGGGTCGCCCGGGCCGCGCCGGACCCGTCGGCGCCGGCCTTGGACACGAGGTAGGCGACGGTGGCGTGCCCCGACTCGTGGGTGGCGATCGTCCGCCGCTCCCGCTCGGTGTACTCGACCGGCTGCTTGAGCCCCAGCTCCTCGGTGAGCTTCGCCTGCTGGACGTCGTGCCAGTCGAGCCGGTCGGCGCCCCGCCGCAGCGCCCACACGAGCGACTCGTCGAAGAGGTGCTCGAGCATGACCGGCGAGTAGCCGAACGTCATGGCCGCCAGCTGGTCCCGGCGGACCGGGTCGTCGAGCTCGGGGGCGTGCGCCTTGCGGTCCAGGTAGAAGTCGATGATCTCCCGCCGGTCGGCCCGGTTGGGCAGGTCGAAGTGGATGGTCCGGTCGAAGCGGCCGGGCCTGAGCAGGGCGGGGTCGAGGTCGTCGGCCCGGTTGGTGGCCCCGACGACGAGGATGTTGGCCCGGCTCGACGGCGGCTTGCGGAGGTGGCGGTGGGGCGGGAGCAGGCGGTTCACCTGGTCGACGACCGCGCCCCACGCCCTCCCCGTCCTCGTCGGCTCGTCGAAGGACTGGAGCTGGATCAGCAGCTCGTTGACGACGCCGGTGATGCCGTCGGTGTTGTGCGAGCCCATCCCCTTGCGGGCCGCGCCGATGGCGTCGATCTCCTCGATGAACCCGATGGCCCCGCCCTCCTGGCGGGCGGCCTGGCGCAGCGCCCGGAAGTAGCTGCGGATCTTGCGGTTGGTCTGGCCGTAGTACATGGACTGGAAGGCCGACGAGGAGACGAACAGGAACGGCACCCCGGCCTCCTTGGCCATGGCCTTGGCCATGTAGGTCTTGCCGGTGCCGGGCGGGCCCTCGAACAGGATCGCCCTGCGGGGGGTGCCGCCCATGTGGTCCTGGAACGTCTTGTGGGCGAGGAACAGGTTGAGGGTCTTCACGACCTCGTCCCGCACCGCCCCGAGGCCCTTCACGTCGTCGAGGCCGACGTCGATCTCGCTCGCCCGGTAGAGCACGTGGGGCGACTTGCCGGCGCCGACGAGGGGGACGAGCAGCACGGCCGCCAGCAGGACGACGATGATCAGCATCGGGCCGAGCTCGGCCAGCATGGGCGGGAGGCCGGGCTGGACGGGGTCGCCGGCCACGAACTGGCGCCAGCCCATCCACACGGCGAGGGCGGCCAGGACGACGGTGAGCCGCTTGATCCGGCTCAGCCGGGTGCGCTCCCTGGTCGCGGCGACGTCGGCCAGCGCCTGCCCGAGGACACTTCCCTGCCAGAGGTGTTCCACGCCCATCGGCCACACTCCGTGTCACCGGGCCGCCCTGTGTGCCCGCTGCGTGGCACATTACCGCACAGCGCGGTCGGTGAACCCTCTGCGCGCGAGAAAAGTCAATGGGCCGACCGGCCCATCGTCCGAACCGCCGCCTACGGCGCGAACCGGCCGTACCCGCCGCGGAAGAACACCAGCGGACCGCCCTGGCGGTGCAGCTCGAGGTCGAGCACCCGGCCGATCACGATGTCGTGGTCGCCGCCCTCGTGGACCTCGTCGACCCGGCAGTCGAGCGACGCCAGGCAGCCGTGGAGCTGGGGGGCGCCGACGAGCGACGGCCGCCACCCGATCCCCGCGAACTTGTCCGTGCCCCGCCCGGCGAAGACCCGGCAGATGTCCTCCTGGTCCTCGGCGAGGATGTTCACGCAGAACGCCCCGACGTCGCGGATGCGGGGCCAGGTGGTCGACGTGCGGCCGGCGCAGAACAGCACGAGCGGCGGGTCGAGCGACAGCGAGGAGAACGACCCGATCGACAGGCCGATCGGCCCGTCGGTGCTCATGGCGGTGACGACGGTCACCCCGGTCGGGAAGTGGCCGAGCACCTGGCGGAACCGGGCCGAGTCGAACGACGCCGTCCACTCGGGGTCGAACGGGTTGCTCATCAGGGCACGGTCAGCGGGTCATCCGAACGCGACCGTCAGGCCCTCCGCCGCGGCCAGCACCTCCTCGACGCCGGAGCGCTCCGCCGCCCGCCGGGCGTCGCCGAGCAGGCGGTCGACGACGTCGTCGCCGTGGGCCGGGTCGTGGTGGAACAGGGCGAGGCGACGGGCGCCGGCCCGGCGAGCCACCTCCACGGCGTACTCGACCGTGCAGTGGCCCCAGTGGGCCCGCTCCGAGAACTCCTCGCCGGTGAACTGGGCGTCGTGGATCAGGAGGTCGACGCCGTCGCACAGGTCGAGCACGTCGTCGCTCACCCGCCCGGGGTCGTCCACCGGCTGCTGGTGGTCGCTGACGTAGGCGACGGACGCGCCGCCCCAGTCGATCCGGTAGCCGTTGGTCCGCCCGACGTGGGGCACGGGCCGGACCCTCACCTTGGCCTGCCCGACGGCCAGGTCGCCGGCGGCCACGTCGTGGAAGCGGATCTCGCCCCGGAGGTCGGCGACCGAGATCGGGAAGTAGGGCGCCCGCATGAACTCGTCGAAGGCGGCCGCGAGGCCCATCCCCTCGGGGGCCGGGCCGTAGATGTCGAACACGGCGCCGGGACGGTCGGCCGGGGCGAAGAAGGGCAGGCCCTGCACGTGGTCCCAGTGGAGGTGGGTGACGAGGGCGGTGCCCCGGAAGCTGCCGTCGGTGGGCTGGGTGGCGCCCCAGAAGCGGAGGCCGGTGCCGAGGTCGAGCACGATCGGGTCCTCGCCGGGGACCTCGAGCGCGACGCACGCGGTGTTCCCGCCGTGGCGGCGGTTGGCGTCGCACGGGCAGGGTGTCGAGCCCCGCACCCCGTAGAACGTGACGTTCAGCAGTGTCGGCCTCCCCCGGTGATCGGCGGACAGGGTACCCAGGCCGGCCCGCTCGGGGCGCGCCGTCCGTGGGCAACTCGCGGCCGTCGGTCACACCCGCCGGCTCAGGGGAGGCGCAGCGCGCCGGCGGCGACGACGGCGAGGCCGTCGGCCACCAGCCCGTCGGCCGCCCGCCTCGCCCTGGCCGGGTCCGACGGCCAGCCGGCGGTGGCGGCGATGGCGTCGAGGGGGACGGGGCCGTCGAGCAGGGCGGCGACCAGCCGGCCCCGGCCCTCCCGGTCGGAGCCGGCGAACCGGGCCTGACCCCGGCCGACCCCGGCCGACCCGTCGGCCGGGTCGGGGGGCGGCCGGCCGGCGGCGGCCCAGGCGCAGTCGGCGACGACCGGGCAGGCGCCGCACCAGGGCGAGCGGCGCACGCAGACGGTGGCGCCGAGGTCGAGGACGGCCTGGTTCCAGGCCCACCCCTGGCCGGCCGGCACGGCGGCGTCCGCCGCGGCCTGCGCGGCGGCCGCCCCGAGCCGCCGGCCGGCGACCCGGGCGAGCACCCGGGCGGCGTTGGTGTCGACGACGCCGACGTCGGCCCCGAACGCGAACGCCAGCACCGCCCGCGCCGTGTACGGGCCGATGCCGGGCAGCGCGACCAGCGCGTCGAGCGACGCCGGCAGCCGCCCGCCGTGGCGCTCGACGACGGCGGTGGCCGCCCGGTGGAGGGCGACGGCCCTGCGGTTGTAGCCGAGCCCCGCCCACTCGCGCACCACGTCGCCGACGGGCGCGGCGGCGCAGGCCGCCGGGGTCGGGAAGCGCGCGAGGAACGCCGCCCACCGGGGCGCGACGCGCGCCACCTGGGTCTGCTGGAGCATGGCCTCGCTCACCAGCACGGCCCACGGGTCCCGCGTCCGCCGCCAGGGCAGGTCCCGCCGGGCGGCCTCGCCCCAGGCCAGCAGGGCCGGGCTCAGCCGTCCCGGCGGCACCAGTACACGTCGGTGACGTAGGGCAGCGGGAACCGCTCGGGGAAGCCGTCGACCAGGCCGCGGACGTCGGCCGCGATCCGCTCCCGCTCCCCGGCCGGCTTGGCGGCGATGTAGCTGGTCGACAGCACCCGCTCCACCAGCAGGTCGGCGCCCATCTCCTGGTCGTGGTGGAAGCGGCGGTGCTCGACCGGGGTGAACCGGCCCGAGGCGGCGACGACCCCGGGCCAGTCCCGGTCGCGGTCGTAGGTGGGGATGGGCGAGTCGTGCCAGTGGATCAGCCGGGACAGCTCGGCCACCCACGGCTCGCTCTCGTCCCTCGTGTTCCAGAGGAGGGCGAGGCCGCCGCCCGGCCGCAGCACCCTGGCCAGCTCGGCGAGGGCGGCCGGCGCGTCGAACCAGTGGAAGGCCTGGGCGACGGTGACGGCGTCGGCCGAGCCGTCCTCCAGGGGCATGGCCTCGGCCGTGCCGTCGACGACCTCCGCCTCGGGCACGAGGCGGGCCAGCGTGTCCCGCATGGCGGCCACGGGCTCGACGGCGACGACCCTCGCCCCGGTCGGCGGCAGCAGCCGGGTCAGCTTGCCCGTGCCGGCGCCGAGGTCGACCACCGTGCGCCCCGGCCCGAGCCCGAGCTCGGCGGCGAGGAGGTCGACGACCTCGGGCGGGTAGCCGGGGCGGGCCCGCTCGTAGGCCCCGACCCCGTCGGTGAACCCCTTCTCGGCGGTGGGGTGGACGGTCATCCCGCGCCGCCGTCCCACACGTCGTCGCCGTAGGGCCGCTGCCGGGCCGGCGCCGCGTCCCGCTTCCACACGAGCACCTTGCGGCGGAACGAGCACACCTCCTCGCCCCGCTGGTTGAACCCCTTCGTCTCGACCGTCACCACCCCCCGGTCGGGCTTGGAGGACGACTCCCGGCGGTCGACCACCCTGGTCTCCGCGTAGATCGTGTCGCCGTGGAAGGTCGGGCGCTTGTGGCTGAGCGTCTCCACCTCCAGGTTGGCGATCGCCGCGCCGCTCACGTCGGGCACGCTCATCCCCAGGACGACCGAGTACACGAGGTTGCCGACGACCACGTTGCGCCCGTGCACGGTCCCATGCTCCGCGAACCAGGCGTCGGTGTGGAGCGGGTGGTGGTTCATCGTGACCATGCAGAACAGGTGGTCGTCGTACTCGGTGATCGTTTTGCCCGGCCAGTGCCGGTACACGTCGCCGACCTCGAAGTCCTCGAGGTGGCGGCCGAACGGGCGGTCGTGGGTCGTCACGCCCCGACCCTACGACGGCCTATGCGGCGCGGAGGATCTCGCCGACGGCCACGGCGACGCAGACGACGGCGGCGACCTCGAACACCATGGCTGCCACGAGCAACCAGCCTTTCACCGAGTTGACGGCGCGCGCCCGGCCGAAGACGGTCACGAGGGTCGACGCCACGCGCACGTTCGCGGCGCGCTCGTCGTCGTTCGAACACCTGTCGAGGACGGTGTTGAGCCCTTCCTCGGTGACGTTCCGGTAGAGCAGCGGGAGGTTCGTGAGCAGCGCCAGGACGGCCGAGACGACGAACAGGACGAGCGCGACCGCGAGCGGGCCATGGGCGCGCCTCGGGAGCTCGAACCCCTCGGCATCGGAGACGAGCGCGACGAGGCCGAACAGGAGCGACACGAGGACGCCAGAGGTCGTCACGACCGACAGCCCGCGCGACTCGATCGACCCCTTGCGCTCGTCTTGGCCCTTCACCAGCCCCTCGACGTAGGCGAGGTAGGTCTTGTGCCCCGCCGGCTCGCCCGCTGCCCCGGCGGGCGCAGCCGTCGCCTGCCCTGCCGGCGGCACAGCGGGCGCGACCGGGCCCGTCGGCGCGTCGGACATGGCGCTACGGCTCGACGCCGTCGTCGGGCTCGGGCTCGCCGCCGACATCGGGGACGTCGCGCGGGTCCCGCTCGAACTCGAACCCGGGATCCGGCGTTCGCTTCACCTCGTTGCTCGTCGGGATGCCCTCCCGAGGATCGCCCTGGTCGCTCATCGCCCGAACCTCCCGACGCGCCGTGCGCGAATCGTACGCCCGGGGCGGCCTCACGCGTCGAGCCGCGACGCATACGCTGTGCGGGCCGACGGTCACGACGAGAGGCGGGGCTGAACTCCGGGACCGATCGGCCGAAAGGACGACGTGGGTGCACAACGTGCGGACCCCGCCCCCTAGCGGGACGGGCGTGATCGTCGGCGCCCCCCGGCGGGGGGACGTGGTCGCCGCGCCCGAGCACGACGACGCGCCCCTGCACCTCCAGCCGACGGGCGACCACGGCCTCGAGGTGCCGGAGGCGGTCATCTGGCGCGAGCTGCTCTGGTCCCGCGTCTTCCTCGCCCGTCACGCCGGCGTCGTCGCCCTGGCGCTGGCCGCCGCGCTGGTCCCGGCCATCGGCCCGCACCGCCTGTGGATCGCGGCCGCCATGGTCACCCTCGTCCTCCCCTACGAGGTCGGCCTGCACCTGCTCTGGCGGCGCACCCGGCGGCTCCCGACGGCGCTCGTGTGGAGCAGCCCGTTCCTCGCCGCCGCCTTCACGGCCGTCGAGCCCCGAACGTTCGTCGCCACCCTGATCGTCGCCATCTCCGACCTCGCCCTCACGGCCGTCGCCTTCGGCCGCCGCCAGGCCGTCGGCAGCCTGGCCGTGGCCGTGGCCGGCATGTCGGTCGCCGTGATCGTCTCCCAGCCGCCCCAGGGCATCGTCGGCGTGTTCGGCCTCGCCATCTCCGGCACCGTCGTCGTCCTCACCGTCACCTCGGTCGTCGCCCTGGAGCGCATCCTCCGCCAGCGCTACGCCGAGCTGGTCGCCGGGCTCGACGCCGTCGTCTGGGAGAGCGACCCGGGGAGCGCGTCGATCCGCTGGATCTCCGGGCGGGCCGAGAGCCTGCTCGGCTACTCGGCCGCCGACTGGGTCGACGACCCGGAGTTCTGGCCCCGCCACCTCCACCCCGTGGACCGCGACGCCGTGATCGCCTACTGCCTCCAGTCCGAGGAGGAGGGCAGGGACCACGAGCTCGAGTACCGGATGGTGAGGGCCGACGGCACCACCGCCTGGGTGCACGACGTGGTCCGCATCGAGCGGGACCGGCACGGCCGCCCCGTGCGGGTCCGGGGCCTGATGGTCGACGTCACCACCAGGCGGCAGGCCGAGGAGGGGGTCCGGCAGTTCGCCGACATCGTCGAGAACATCGCCGTCGGCCTGTTCGTCGTCCGCCTGGACGACCGGGACGACGACCGGTCGCTGCGGATCGTGGCGGTGAACCCCGAGGCCGGGCGCCTGCTGCGCCGGGACCCCGCCGACCTCGTCGGCCGGCTGGTCGTCGAGGCCTTCCCCTCGCTGGTGAAGACCGTGCTCCCCCGCCGGCTGGCCGGCGTCGTCCGCACCCACCGGGCCTTCGCCGTCGAGTGGCCGGTCGACCAGGAGCGGCTGTTCTCGGTGCGGGCCTTCCCGCTGCCCGGCGACGCCGTCGGCGTCTCCCTCGACGACGTCACCGCGGCGACCCGGTCGGCCGAGCTGCTCCGCCACCAGGCCACCCACGACGACCTCACCGGCCTGCCCAACCGGGTGCTGCTCCTCGACCGCCTCCAGCAGGCGCTCGTCACCGCCAACCGCGAGGGGTCGGCCGTCGCCCTGCTCGTCATGGACCTCGACGCCTTCAAGGAGGTCAACGACGCCCTCGGGCACCACCACGGCGACCGCCTGCTCGTCGCCCTGTCCCGGCGGCTCGAGGACGTGCTGCGGGAGTGCGACACGATCGCCCGCCTGGGCGGCGACGAGTTCGCCGTGCTCCTCACCACCGACGTGTCCCGGGCCGGGGCCGAGGTGGTGGCCCGCAAGATCACCAACGCGCTGGAGCAGCCGTTCAGCATCGACGGGCTGCGCCTCCAGTCGAGCGCCAGCATCGGCATCGCCCACTACCCCGAGCACGCCGACCACGCCGACGAGCTCGTGCAGCGGGCCGACGTGGCCATGTACCTCGCCAAGCGCAGCGGGTGGGACTTCGCCACCTACGCCGCCGAGCAGGACAAGTCGAGCGTGCGGCGGCTCACCCTGCTCGGCGAGCTGCGGCGGGCGCTCACCGACGAGGAGCTGACCCTCCACTTCCAGCCGCTCGTCGACCTCCGCTCCGGGCGGGTGGTGCGGGCCGAGGCGCTGGTGCGCTGGGAGCACCCCCGCGACGGGCTCGTCGCCCCCGGCGACTTCATCGAGCTGGCCGAGCTGTCCGGCCTGATCCAGCCGCTCACCCGGTGGGTGATCGAGCGGGCCGTGCAGGAGTGCTGCCGGTGGGCCGGCGAGGGCTTCGACCTCGGCGTCGCCGTCAACCTCTCGGTGCGCAACCTCTACGAGCCGGAGCTGGCGCCGTGGCTGGCCCGGCTGCTGCGGCGGACCGGCCTGCCCACCGGCCGGCTGACCCTCGAGATCACCGAGAGCCACCTGATGGACGACCCGCTGCTCGCCCTCTCCGTGCTGCGGGAGGTGAGCGAGCTGGGCGTGGCGTCGAGCGTGGACGACTTCGGCACCGGCTACTCGTCGCTGTCCTACCTGAAGCACCTGCCCCTCGACGAGATCAAGATCGACCGGTCGTTCGTGGCCACGATGAGCAGCGACGAGAGCGACGCCACCATCGTCCGCTCGATCATCGACCTCGGCCACAACCTCGGCCTGCGGGTCGTGGCCGAGGGCGTCGAGGACGAGGTGGCGCTGCGCCGGCTCACCGAGCTCGGCTGCGACCGGGCCCAGGGGTTCCTGCTCGGCGCGCCCCGGCCGGGGGCCGAGTTCCTCGCCGACCTGCGGGCGCGGGAGCAGGAGGCCGCCGAGGCCACCGAGGCCACCGTCGGGCATGCTGGCGCCCGTGCCCCCGAACTGCGGTGACCCGGCGCCCGACGTCGACCTGCCCGACTGGGCCGGCGGCCGGTGGCGCCTGGCGGACCACCTCGGCCGGCCGGTGGTGCTGATCTTCCACCGCCACCTCGCCTGACTGCCCTGCCAGGAGCATGCGGTCGCCGTGCGCGACCGCCTCGACGACCTCGGCGACGCCGCCGTCGCCCTCGTGACGTTCGCGCCCCAGCGGGTCCTCCGCGGCCACCGGGCCAGGCTCGGCCTGCCCTACCCCGTGCTGAGCGACGAGGACCGGGCGGTGTACCGGGCCTACGGGCTCGGGCGGGGCCCGTGGTGGCGGGTGTGGGGGCCGGCCACGCTGCGCCGGTACGGGCAGCTGCTCCGCCGGGGCCGCCGCCTCCAGCGGGTCGGTGGCGACACCCTCCAGCTCGGCGGCGACGTGGTCGTCGGCCGCGACGGGCGCGTCGTCATGGTCCACCGCTCGGGCGGCCCGGCCGACCGCCCGCCGGTCGACGACCTGGTCGCCGCCGTCCGCAGGGCCTGACCGACGTATCACGCCCGGCCCGGGCGCGCTCGTCCACCCGAGGTCACCGACAACGGGGGGCGCCATGGCGCGCATCGGGATCGAGTGGGTGCAGCAGTACCACGGCAGGGCCAACGACCTGAGCAACACCAGGGCCCAGGCCGAGGGCTTCTACAACACGTTGAACGGCGTCCGCGCCTTCAACTGGGGCGACGACCTCGCCTGGGACCAGGACTTCGAGTCGTCGGGCAAGGGATCGCCGTCGGCCGGGACGGACACCACCTGGATCGACGACGTCGACATCGCCTTCTTCTCCGGCCACGGCTCGTCGACCGGCCTCCTGTTCGGGGTGGCGACCTCGGACGACGGCACGACCCGGCCGGGCGACGTCCGCTGGGGCGACGGCGACCTCGAGTGGATCGCCGTCGACGCCTGCGAGGTGCTCCAGGAGTCGGGGGTCTTCGACCGTTGGGGCTGGGGCGTGTTCGCCGGCCTCCACGTGATGTGCGGGTTCCACACGACCTGCGCCGACGAGAGCAAGCGGGGCCGCTACTTCGCGCAGTACCTGAACGCCGGGTGGACGGTGCGCCAGGCGTGGATCAGGGCGGCCCAGGACACCGAGCCGTCCGGCACCCAGTGGGCCTACCTGCGGGCCGACGCGCCGGGCACCGACACCTACGAGGACCACTGGTGGGGCGCCGGCACGGTCAGCGCCGACCCCGACGACCCGACCGTCCTCGCGTACGCGCGGGGCGCGTGCTGAGAGGGGCCGACATGCCTGCCGACTTCCGCATCGACGACCGGCGCGTCCGCCTGTCCGACGACCGCAGGGCGCTCCCGCTCCAGCGGACCCCCGCCCCGAGCATCGACGTCGGCGAGGCGTCGCGCCTCGCCCGGCGGCTCGGCATCGGCGCGTCGCCGAGGGACGACGGGCGCTTCGTCGTCGTCCGCGACGAGCGCTCCTCCCTCGAGGTGTTCCGGGCCAGCGGGTCGCTGCGCTGGACCCTCGACGCCCACGACGGCGAGGCCCGCGGGGCCGAGCCGCAACTGCCGGACGAGGGGGAGGCCGCGCGCATCGCCCGGTCGTTCCTCGCCGACCACGACCTCGCGTCCGATGCCCTCCGGGAGCCGACCGTCGCCCGGTCGGTCGCCCTCAGGGCCGAGCGCGGCGGCGAGCCGGTCGCCGTCACCGTCGCCCGACAGGTGTGCTTCTCCTACGAGCTCGCCGGGGTCCCCGTGTTCGGCCCGGGCGCCAAGGCGCAGGTGACGGTGGGCGACGGCGGCGAGATCGTCGGGTGGTACCGCTTCTGGCGGGACGCCGTCGCCGAGGACCTCGTGCCCGTCCTGCCCGCCGACCGGGCCTACGAGGTGTTCACGGCCGACCACGCCTTCGCCGACCTCGGCGACGACGCCACCGTCGAGGTGACGGACGCCGCCCTCGGGTACCTGGCCCTACCGCCGCAGGAGGCCCAGGGCTACCTCGTGCCGGTGTGGGCGTTCTCGGCGGTCACCTCGACCGAGGTGCTGCCGGCCTACGGGTTCACCCGGTACGTGGTCGCGGCGGTCGACGTCACCGCCGAGCGGGTGAAGGCGCTCGGCGCCGTCCACCGGGCGCCGCAGGCCGTGCTCTGAGCGGCGGCCGGGTACGGTCGGCGGGCGTGGGCGACGCGCCGGGACCGCTGCTGGCCTCGGGGCGGGACTCGGAGATCTTCGACGTGGGCGGCGGGCGGGTGCTCCGCCGGCCGCGGTCGGGGCGGTCCCTGGCCGGCGAGGCGACGGTGATGGCCGCCGTCCACGCCACCGGCTACCCGGTGCCCCGCGTCGACGAGGTCCTCCCCGACGGCTCGCTCGTGATGGAGCGGGTCGAGGGGCCGACGATGCTCGACGACCTCGCCCGGCGGCCGTGGCGGGCCCGCCGCCACGCCAGGACGCTCGCCTCGCTGCTCGGCCGCCTCCACGACGTCGCCGCCCCCGAGGGCATGGCGCTCGCCCCAGCCGGCGTGCCGGGCGACGCCATCGTCCACATGGACCTCCACCCGGCCAACGTGCTCATGTCCCCCGCCGGCCCGGTCGTGGTCGACTGGGCCAACGCCGGGCGGGGCGCGCCGGCGGCCGACGTGGCCATGACCTGGCTGCTGTGCCGGGCCGCGCAGGCCCCCGTCGAGGGCGCCGCCCGGGTCGTGGTCGCCGCCTTCCAGGCCCGCTTCGCGGAGCTCGTCGTCGCCGGGCTCGACCGCCGGGCCGCCATGGCCGCCGTGCCCGCCGTCGTCGAGTGGAAGGCGAAGGACGGCAACCTGCACCCGGGCGAGGTCGAGGCCATGCGCCGCCTCGCCCGGCGTGGCCGCTGATCCGGGGCGGTCGCTACGTTGGGCGGCCATGACCGCCCCCGTCCCCGACCTCGCCGGTGCCGCGACCGCCATCGAGCGGGCCGAGCACGTCGTCGAACGAGCCGCCCGCCACCTCGCCGGGCACGGCGGGGTCGACGCCAACCAGGTCGTCGCCTACGACCTGGCCCACGCCGCGGCCGCCGTCGAGACCGGGCGGGCGCTGCTCGACTACGGCGCCAAGGGCGACGTGGAGGCGGCGATCGCGTGCGCGTTCGTGGCCGACGCGGTCGCCGACCTGGTCGCCAGGGTGTGGGGCAGGGAGGCCGACTGGGGGCTCGCCTCCGACCCGCTCGAGATCTGCCACCCGTTCGTCGTCGCCCACCGCGACCCCGCCTTCCTCGCCTCGCTGGCCGACCTGGTGGCCGACGGCGGCCCCCGCCACCTGGACGAGGACTTCGAGCTCGTGCGGGACACGTTCCGGCGCTTCGCCGATGACCGCATCGCGCCGGTCGCCGAGCACGTCCACCGGGCCAACGCCGACATCCCCGAGGAGGTCATCTCCGGGCTGGCCGAGCTGGGCGGCTTCGGCCTGTCGGTGCCCGAGGAGTACGGCGGGTTCGCATCGGGCGGCGAGAGCGACTACCTGGCCATGGTCGTCGCCACCGAGGAGCTGGCCAGGGCGTCGCTCGGCGCCGGCGGGTCGCTCATCACCCGGCCGGAGATCCTGACGAGGGCGCTCGTGAAGGGCGGCACCGAGGAGCAGAAGCGGCACTGGCTGCCGAAGCTGGCGTCGGCCGAGGTCATGGCCGCCGTCGCCGTCACCGAGCCGGACTTCGGCTCCGACGTCGCCAACCTCAAGGTGACGGCCACGCCGGTCGACGGCGGCTGGGCCGTCAACGGGGTGAAGACGTGGTGCACGTTCGGGGCCAGGGCCGACGTGCTCATGCTGCTGGCCCGCACCGACCCCGACCGGGGGAAGGGCCACCGCGGCCTCAGCCTGTTCGTCGTGCCCAAGCCGAGGGGCGACGCCGGCGGGTTCCTGTTCACCCAGGACGGGGGCGGGCGCATGGAGGGCCGGCCGATCGACACGATCGGCTACCGGGGCATGCACTCCTACGAGATCGCCTTCGACGGCTGGGTCGTGCCCGGCGACTGCCTGGTCGGCGGCGAGGCCGGCCTCGGCCGCGGCTTCTACTCGCAGATGGAGGGGTTCGAGAACGGCCGGCTCCAGACGGCGGCCAGGGCCGTCGGCGTGATGCAGGCGGCGTTCGAGGCGGCCAGGAGCTACGCCGCCGACCGGGTCGTGTTCGGCGCGCCGATCGCCTCCTACCAGCTCACCAGGGCGAAGCTGGCCCGCATGGCCGTCGTCACCCAGGCGGCCCGCCAGTTCGCCTACGTGGTCGCCCGGATGATGGCCAAGGGCCAGGGCGCGCTCGAGGCGTCCATGGTCAAGGCCTACGTGTGCCGGGCCGCCGAGTGGGTGACGAGGGAGGCCATGCAGGTGCACGGCGGGTTCGGCTACGCCGAGGAGTACCCGGTCAGCCGCTACTTCGTCGACGCGAGGGTGCTGTCGATCTTCGAGGGCGCCGACGAGACCCTGTGCCTGAAGGTCATCGCCCGCCGGCTGCTGGAGCGGGTGCCGGCAGGCTGAACCGCCCGCCCGGGCCGGGCCGGCCATCGGCCAGGTCGGCGAGGATGCGCCCGATCACCGGGGTGAACTTGAACCCGTGCCCCGAGCACGGGGAGGCGACGACGATCGGGCCCCTGCGGTCGAGCACGAAGTCCTCGTCCGGGGTCGTCGTGTAGAGGCAGGTGGTCGGGAACCGGGGCTCGGGCCGCAGCCCGGGCAGCCAGCGCTCGACGTACTCGACGACCCTCGCCACCAGGGGGGCGTCGACCTCGAAGTCCCGCTCGTCCGGGTCGACCAGCGGGCCGGTGTGGTGCAGGCCGACCTTGACCCCCTCGGCCGGCGTGGCGCACCCGTAGGTCCACGGCTCGCGGTGGTGGATGAAGCTCGGCCAGGTCGGCTCGGCCGCCGGGTCGGCCGCCGGGAAGTGGACGGGCTGCTCCCGGGTGACGACCGTCGGCGGGAGGGGGACGGAGGCGCCGAGCAGCTTGGCCACCCACGAGCCGGCCGTGACGACGGCGACCGGGGCGCGGTGCTCGCCGGCCGCCGTGCGGACGACGGCCTCGTCCCCGCCCGGGCCGGCCAGCACCGACTCGGCCCCCTCGCCGAAGCGCACGTCGGCCCCGTGGGCCGCGGCCCGGTCCTGGAGGGCGCGGACGGCGTCGTCGGCCCGGCACCGACCGCCGCTCGCCGAGAACAGCACCGGCCCCTCGAAGCGGAACCCCGGCCAGCGCTCCTCGGCCTCGGCGGACGGCACCCACTCCCCCGGCGTGCCCGCCGCGGCGAGGGCGTCGGCCACCGCCTGCACGGCGTCCGGGCGGCCGTGGTCCACGCCGCCGAGCTGGTCCACGAGGGGCACGCCGGCCTCGTCCTCCAGCTCCCGCCACAGGGGCAGGGCCTGCTGGGCGAGGCGGACGTAGTCGACGTCCGGGTAGGCGAAGCGGAAGATCCTGGCCCCGCCGTGCGACGACCCCCGCCCGTGGCCCTGCTCGAACCGCTCGAGGAGCAGGACGGACCGCCCCCGCCGGGCCAGCCACCACGCCGTGGCTGACCCCATGGCGCCCGCGCCGACCACGATGGCGTCCCAGCGCTCGGTCACCCCCTGGTTCTAGCCGGGGCCGGGGTAGTCCGAGGCCAGGATCCCGGGGGCGCCCATCGACACGAGGGTCGAGATCGTGCGGTCCCAGGAGGCCTCGAGCGTCGGCCGCATCCACGCCTCGGTGGCCGGGTCGTCGAGGGCGGCGGCGACGGGCAGCACCGTGTAGTCCGAGCGGTCGACCCAGGTCGGCGTGACGACCAGGCCGGTCACCGTGGCCGGCCCGTCCGCCGGGGCCCGGACCTGGGCGGTCACGATCACGCCGTCCTGGGCGCCGGGCGCGCAGCACTCGGGCGACTGGTTGGAGAGGAAGTTGCCGAGCCCGTAGACGACGTACTCCCCGTCGATCTGCTCCACCGGCTGGACGACGTGGGCGTGGGCGCCGACGATCAGGTCGACGTCGGGCGAGGCCAGCAGCCGGCGGGCGAGCGCCGACTGGTCGGCGGTCGGCGCCGTCAGGTACTGCTCGCCCCAGTGCAGGTGGACGACGACGAGGTCGGCCCCGGCCTGCCGGGCGGCGGCGGCGTCGGCCAGGATGCGGTCGGGGTCGATCAGGTTGACCAGCCAGGGCTGGTCGTCGGGCAGGGTGAACCCGTTCAGCCCGTAGGTGTAGGACAGGCTGGCGATCGTCACCCCCCTGGCCTCGTACATGGTCGGCGCGGCGGCCTCCTCGGCGCTGCGGGCCGTGCCCGAGTGGCGCAGGCCGGCGGCGTCGAGCAGGTCCAGGGTGGCGTGCACGCCGCGGTCCCAGGCGTCCATGGCGTGGTTGGACGCGACCGTGCAGCCGTCCCAGCCGGCCCCGGCCAGCGCCGTCGCCACCTCGTGGGGCACGTTGTAGACGGGGTAGGTGCTGAGGTTCGTGTCGTCGGGCGACAGCGGCGTCTCCAGGTGGCACACGGCGACGTCGGCGGCCGACAGGATCGGCGCCACCCTGGCGAACATGGGGCCGTAGTCGTAGGCCACGCCCGACGCCCCGCCGTAGGCGGCCGCCTGGCGGGAGATCGGGGCGTGGGCCAGCACGTCGCCGGTGAACGCCATGGTGACCTCGACCGGCGGCGCCGTCGTGGTGGTGGCGCCGGTGGCCTCGACGCCCGCGCCGGCGCCGTCGCCCTCGCCGGTCGACGGGGCGCCGCCCGCCTCCCGGAGGGCGGCCGACGGCGGGGTGCCGCGCGAGCAGGCGGCGGCCAGCACCAGCGCGACGACCACGGCGGCCAGGCGCGCGCCCGGCCGGCAACCCCCCACGCCCGCGGAGCGTAGACGGCCCCACCCCTACTCCACGGTCAATCCCCGCAGGTAGTACCAGTAGGTCCGCCAGCGGACCTTGCCGAGCAGCAGCGACAGGAGGTCGCGGTACATCCACCACGTCCGCCGGAGGCCGTCGAGCCGGCCGAACTTGTCGCGCTTGGTGCGGTGGGACACCCCCCGCATGGTGCGGGCCACGGTCGGCAGGCGACCCTCGGCGATCACCTCGTTGATCCTGACCTCGATGGTGTAGCCGTCGAGCTTCCCGGGCGGGATCGCCTCGAACACCCAGCGGGGCACGACCCGCTCGCCCGACAGCGGCGGCCACCGCAGCACGAACGGGTTCCAGAACCGGCCGTAGTCGAAGGCCCCGAGCGACATGACGGCCCGGCCCTCCACGAAGGGCCGGCAGATGTCGTCGAGGTGGACGGACGTGAGGCCGGTGCAGTCGGCGTCCACGAACAGGACGGCCGGCGCGTCGCTGGCGGCGACCCCGGCGGCCATGGCGTGGGCCTTCGAGCCCGCGGGGGCGTCGCGGCGCAGCACCTTGGCGCCGGCCGCGGCCGCCACGTCGCCGGTGCCGTCGGTGGAGCCGTCGTCGACGACGAGCACCTCGCGGACGTAGGCGCACCCGAGGGCGGCGGCCACGTTGGCCGCGACCGTGGGCGCCTCGTTCCTGGCCGGCATCACCACGTCGATCGGCGCGGTGCCGGCGATCGCCCTCACGGGCGGTCCACTACCCGGCGGAGCGCCGCAGACCCGCCCGCTCGCCCCTCGCCACGAACTTCGCCGCCATCTTGCGGGAGGCCTCGTCGATCATCTCGTCGCCGAACATGACCGCGCCCTTGCGCTCGCCCTCGCCCTCGGTGGCCTCGCGGTAGGCCTCGAGGATGTCCCAGGCCCGGTCGAACTGCTCCTGGGTCGGCGAGTACACCTCGTTCAGGATCGTCACCTGGTCCGGGTGCAGGGCCCACTTGCCGTCGTAGCCGAGCGTCCTCGTCCGCTGGCAGTACTCCCGGAAGGCGTCGGGCTCCCGCACCTTCAGGAACGGGCCGTCGATGACCTGGAGGCCGTTGGCCCGCCCGGCCATCAGGATCTTCGAGAACACGTAGTGGAAGTGGTCGCCCGGGTACTCGGGGATGGCCACCCCGCCGGTGAGGACGGGCATCTCCATGCTGGCGGCGAAGTCGGCCGGGCCGAAGATGATCGTCTCGAGCCGGGGCGACGCCGCGCAGATCTCCTCGACGTTGATGAGGCCGCGCGTGGTCTCGATCTGGGCCTCGATGCCGATGTGCCCGGCGGGCAGGCCGACGTTCTCCTCCACCTGGGTGAGCAGCAGGTCGAGGGCGACGACCTCGGCGGCCGTCTGCACCTTGGGCAGCATCACCTCGTCGAGGCGCTCGCCGGCCCCGCCGACGACCTCGATGACGTCGGCGTAGGTCCACTTCGTGTCCCAGGCGTTGACCCGCACGCACAGCACCCGGTCGCCCCAGTCCAGGTTCTTGACGGCGTCGACGACCTTGGCCCGCGCCCCCTCCTTCTCGAGCGGCGCCACCGAGTCCTCGAGGTCGAGGAAGGTCATGTCGGCCGGGACGCTCGGGCCCTTGGCGAGGAACCGCTCGCTGGAGCCGGGCACGGACAGGCACGAGCGGCGGGGCATCTCACGGGTGCGGGCGGACATGGCGCCGAGCCTACGAAGCCCGGCCCGGCGCCCGCCACCTGCCGGAGCCCGCCCCCGGCGTCAGCTGCCGACGGGTCGCGTGCCGAACATCAGCACCCGCCGCTCGAGGTCGAAGGTGACCCGGCCGGCCGAGGCGAACAGGTCCTGGAGGTTGTCGGCGTCGTCCTCGCTCAGGCGGAGGACGTACTCGTCGGCGCCCTGGTCGAGGATGAGCTGGCAGGTCCACACGCCGTCCTCGCCTGGCGCGGACTCGGTCCAGGTGAACTGGTAGTGGGTGACGTCGCGGACGACGATCTGGTTCGGCGTGATGGGCTGCGGCGTGGAGTCGTCGGACATGACGGCGCCCTACCCGCTAGGGCAGGCGCCAGAAGTCCCCCGTCAGCCCGACCGCCTCGAGGATGGCCTGGTTCTGCTCCCTCGTGTGGGGCCGCCAGTCGGGCGAGAGCCGGTCGTGCCACCACCCCTGCGCCAGCGCGGCGAGCGTGCCGACCGGCGTCGTCACCCCCGGCGGCCGCCCGGCCAGCCAGCGCTCCACGTGCTCCTCCGACCGGAAGAGCAGCATGGTCCGTCAGGTGTGGACGATGTCGTCCCACCAGTGGGCGGCCGGGACGAGGCAGTGGAACCGCAGGGACCCGTCCGTCGGCCGGCCGTCGCGGACGCCGAAGGCGATCGGGTCGCCGCAGTCCGGGCAGGCCGACTCCACGTCCCCGTCGGCGTGCAGCGCGGCGCACACGCCGAACGCGTCCCAGGCGCAGTTGGCGAACCACGACCGGCCGGCCGCCTGCACCCGGTAGGCGGTGGGCACGGCCGAGAACGGGTGGGCCATGAGCAGCCCGCCGGCGCGGTCGAGGACGAGGGCGTGCCCGTCGTGGAGGCGGCGCCAGGCGGCGGCCACCTCGGCCTCCCCCGTCCCCAGTTCGGCCGCCACCTCCGCCGGTGACGGGGCCCGGCCGAGCTCGACGAAGCGCCGGTAGGTGGCGTTGCGGGCCCGGAGGTCGGCCTCGTCCACCGGTCAGGCCGCGGCCTGGAGGTCCGCCGGGGTGAGCTGCTCGGTGATCAGGCGCTCGAAGCGGGCCGGGTCGCCGGCCACGTAGCGCCGGCACAGCGGCAGCCCCTCGACGTAGCAGGTCATGTACGCCCGCCAGGTCCGGTCGGTGAGGAACTGCACCAGCTTCTCGGCCCGGTTGCGGGGCAGCAGCCCCCAACGCTCGGCGTACGAGACGGCCTCCTCCTCGCCGACCCCGTCGGCGTGGAGCAGGAGGGCGACGTTCCCCCGGACCCCGGACATGGCGTCGCCGGCCTCGGCGGCGGCGGCCACCACCTCGGCGTCGTAGGGGATGCCGAGCGGGCGCAGGTGCTCGGCCACCACCGGCTCGGGCCGCTCGCCGACGACCACCTCGAGGCCGAGGTCGGCCAGGCCCTCGGCCATCAGGCAGGACGGGGTGCCGACGAGCGCGATCGTCTCCTCCAGCCACCGCCGCCGCCGGACGAGCCCGACCTCCTTGCGGCTGTGCTCGGTGTGGTGGCCGGGGTAGGCCTCGTGGGCGACGAGGTGGCCGAGGCTGGTCGACAGCACCGGCAGGTCGACGTTGATGGCCACCCGGCTGCGGAGGTCGCCGAGGTAGTAGTTGAACCCCGACCACGGCTGGTCGGTGACGAGCTCGAACTCCACGTGCTCGCCCTCGGGCAGGCCGAACAGGCGGTCGGTGCGCTCCCTCAGGTCCTCGGCGAGGGACCGGATCGCCGGGTCGAGCCGGTCGGGCGGCACCACCTGGGACTCCCGCCAGGCGATGTACCGCTCGGCCAGCGGGCCGGTGCCGGGCAGGGCCTCGTCGAGGCGGCGGTGGGCGGCGGCCAGGTCCTCCTCCGGCACGCGGCGGGGGCGGACGCCGTAGCACCGCTCGACCTCGTCCTCATAGCCGATGTCCTCGCCCGACAGCTTCCCGGCCGTCGTGTGCAGGCCGACGACCTGGGCCCGCAGCCAGGCCCGGCGGGCCGGCGTCAGCGGGTCGGCCGGCGGGTCCGGGTCGACGCCGGCGTCGAGGTCGGCCACCAGCCGGGCCGCCTCGGCGGCGAGCGCGTCGGGCGGGTGGGGCGGCTCGGCCTCGGCCCGGCGGGCCAGGTCGGGCGGGCCGTAGTAGGCGTCGACCAGGCCGTCGACGTGCCGGCCGAGGGCGAGGCCGAGCTCGAGGTAGCGGACGACCGGGTCGGCGGTGGGCGCCATCAGCCCAGGTGCTCACGCAGGAACGAGAGCGTCCTGGACCAGGCCTCGCCCGCCGCGTCCGGGTCGTAGACCTCGGGCCGATCGTCGTTGAAGAAGGCGTGGTCGGCGTCGCGGTAGATGAAGAACTCGACGTCCACGCCGTGCCCGCGGAGGGTCTCCTCCAGCGCCCTCGCCTTGTCCGGCGTGAAGAACTCGTCCTTCCCGGCGTAGTGGCCCTGGACGTGGGCCCGCAGCTGCGACCAGTCCGGCTGGGCGCCCTCCCACGGGATCAGCCCGTAGTACGGCACGCAGGCCCGCACGGCGTCGGGCCGGTGGCAGGCCAGCACCAGGGCCAGGCCGCCGCCCATGCAGTACCCGACGACGCCGACGCCCTCGCCCCGCACGGCGTCGCTCCCGAGCAGGTAGTCGACGGCGCCCGACATGTCCTTCGCCGCCTCGCCGATGTTCATCGCCATCATCAGCTTCCCGGCCTCGTCCGGCTCGGTCGTGCTCCGGCCCCGGTACAGGTCCGGGGCGAGGGCGGTGAACCCCTCGGCCGCGAACCGGTCGCACACGTCCTTGACGTGGGGCACGAGCCCCCACCACTCCTGGATGACGACGAGGCCGGGACCTGCGCCCTCGGGCCGGGCCAGGTAGCCCGACGCCGTCCCGCCGTTGCTCGCGAACTCGACGATCTCACCCATGGCGCCGACCCTACTCCCGGCTCAGTAGGTGCCTCCCAGCTTGGTGTGGTCCCAGGAGACGACCCGCTCGACGTCCAGGCGGACGGCCACCCGCTTGGCCCCCACGGCGGCGACGGCGGCCGCCGCGGCGTCGTCCCACGGCCCCGTGTAGCGCTCCCACACGCTCCGGCCGACGGCCAGCACGGCCGCCCGGTCGGCCAGCACCTCGCCCCGCCCGACCAGCTCCACCCCGCGAAGGTCGCCGTACGCCTCGCCCGCCTCGACCAGGCACGTGCACCGGGGGTCGCGCTCCAGGTTGCGCACCTTCTGGCTCCTGGCGTAGGTCCAGAACGCCGGCGCGCCGTCGAGGAAGCCGTACCACATGGCCACGAGGTGGATGGCGCCGCCGGGGCCGACGGTGGCGACGCTCATCGAGTGCCGGCCGGCGAGGAAGGCGTCGACCTCCTCGGCCGACATGCGGATCAGGTCCCGCCGGGACGGCATCAGCGGGTGAGCTCGGGGGCGACCGGGCAGTCGACGGCCCGCAGCGCCGTCGCCACGTCGACGACGCCGGCCGGGCCGACCACCCGGTCCACGAGGTCCACCGGGACGACCTCGACCTCGGCGTCCCACGGGTCGCCGAGCAGGTCGACCCGGCGGGCGAGCGCGTCCCACAGGCGGGCGGGCAGGAGCCGGCCCCTGGGGACGGTGAGCCACACCGGCGCGCCCCGGTGGCGGGCCACGGCGGCCGCCGCCCGCGAGCCGGGGACGGCCGCGAACTCGGCCGGGCCGACGGCGTTCGCCTCGAGGAGGACGAGGTCGGCCTCGGCCGCCGCCGCCCCGAGCCCGCCGGCGGGCACGTCCACGGCCGGCACGTCGGCCCGGGTCAGCCGGCGGACCAT
>DASWMK010000016.1 GCA_036399815.1 Acidimicrobiales bacterium | reverse complement strand
GGCTTCCGGCGGCCGGGTCCCGGTCGACCGATCGAGCACGACCGACGCCGTCGAGCGGGTCGACGGCACGGGGGCCGACCTCATCCAGGTGTCCGGCTACCAGGGCGCCACGTCGGACCAGCCCTACGTGCTGCGGGTGCGGGGCTCGGCCGTGGCCCGGCCGGCCGCCTGCGCGACCCTCGGCTGGCCGGCCGGGCCGGCCTCGCCGCCGCTCGACCTCACCGCCCTGCCCGCCGACCTCGACACGCTCGTCCTCACCAACCGCCAGCGGCTGGCCCACGCGTTCGGCGCCGCGCCGGCCGACGCCGCCATCGCCGGCCTGGGCCGCCTCGACGGCGCGTTCGGGACGGTGGCCGCGGTGGTCGACATCGACCGCGACCCGGCCGCCGGCGCCGCCTACCGGGCGTGGCAGGCCGACCCGTGCTCGGTGCGGCTGGCCAACGACGTCGTCGAGGCGGTCACCGCGGTCGTCGACCGCGTGCGCCGGGGCGACCCGGCGGCCGGCATCGCCCCCCACCCCCGCCTCGCCAACGTGGTCATCGCCGGCGGCGACGACGTCGTGCCGATGGCCCGCCTGTGGGACCCGACCAGGCTCGGCAACGAGTCGGCGTACGCCGACGCGTTCGCCGACGGCACCCCCGAGCACGAGGCGCTCGCCACCTCGCACCTGCTGAGCGACGACCCGTACGGCGACGTCGACCCCATCCCGTGGGTGAACCGCGAGCTGTACGTGCCCGAGCTGGCCGTCGGGCGCCTGGTCGAGACGCCCGCTGACCTGGCCGCCGCCGTCGACGCCTACCTGACGACCGGCGGCCGCCTCGACCCGTCGACCGCCTACACCGCCGGCTACGACTTCATGCTCGACGGTGCCAACGCGGCCGGCGACGCCCTCCGCTCGGCGCTCACGACGGCGGGCGGCGGGCTGCCCGCCAACGTCGAGCAGCCCGACTCGGCGTCGTGGACGAGCGAGAGCGTGCTGCACGACCTCGAGGCCGACCGGCCCGGGGTGGCCGCGCTGTACGGCCACTTCGACCACCGCGGCGGCCTGTCCGCGGCCGGCTTCGACGGCGCCGACGAGCCCATCACCGCCGGCTCGCTGGCCGGCGCCCTGCCGGCGGGCGCGGCGCTGGCGTTCACGATGGGCTGCCACACCGGCATGTCGATCCCGGCGGGGAACGGGCACGACGCGGCGACGGCCGACGACCTCGCCGCCGCCGTCGGCGGCGCCGGCAACGTCTGGGTGGCCATCACCGGCTACGGCTACGGCGACCAGGCCACCGTCGGGCTCGACGAGCGGCTGCTGGCCCTGTTCGCCGACCAGCTCGACGGGGCCGTCACCGTCGGCCAGGCGCTGGCCAACGCCAAGCAGGACTACTTCGGCACGTCGGGCCTCTACGGCGTCTACGACGAGAAGGTCCTCGAGACCGCCGTCCTGTACGGCCTCCCGATGTACCGGGTGGGCGACGGGACGGCGCCCCGGCCGGCGGAGGGGCTGGTGCCGGCGGCGCCGCCGTCGTCGACGTCCTTCGCCGTCGCCGGCGTCGTGCTGCAGCCGTCGTTCACGCCCGTCACCGGGCCCGACGGCTCGGTCCACTTCGAGGCCGCGCTCGGCGACGGGCCGGTGCAGCCGGCGGTCGCCGCCGAGGGCCGGCCCCTCCAGCCCCGGGTGGTCACCGAGGTGACCAACCTGGCCGACGCCGGCGTGCCGGCCCACGGCGCGCTGGTCACCGCCCTGCGGACCGGCAGCGAGCACACCGGCCAGGTCGCCCCGGCCGGCGCGCCCGCCCTCGAGTCGACCGCCGACCCGGACCCCGGCTACGGCGACGTCGCCTTCCCGGCCCGCTTCGCCATGGTCACGACCGCCGCGCAGGTGGGCACGGGCACCGACGGGGCGGCCGTCCCGTACGCCCGCCGCCAGCGCCTCGTCGTCGTCCCCGGCCAGTACTGGGCCTCGACCGGGTCGGCGACCGGCACCCAGCGGCTCTTCGACCGGGTCGGGGTCGAGGTGACCTACTCGGCGAGCGACGACTGGGCGCCGCCCCAGGTCGTGGACGTCACCGCCGGCCCCGGCACCGTGCGGGTGGACGTGGCCGGCACCGGCGACGCCGTCCGGGTCGTCGCCATGGTCGACGTCGGCGCCGCCGACTGGGTGG
This sequence comes from Acidimicrobiales bacterium, assembly GCA_036399815.1. Lineage (NCBI taxonomy): Bacteria > Bacillati > Actinomycetota > Acidimicrobiia > Acidimicrobiales > Acidimicrobiales bacterium. The sequence goes on along the minus strand of DASWMK010000016.1, from coordinate 1,384 downwards.
CCGTCGACCTCGCCTCCGGCGACGGCCGCAGCTGGGCGGCGGCCCTGCCCGCCGGGGCCCGGTCGCTGTTCGTGCAGGCCGTCGACGCCGCCGGGAACGTCGGCGTCAGCTCGAACAAGGGGCGGATGTTCCCGGTCGGCTCGTGACCGCGGCGAGCGGTTCCCAGGACCACCGGCCGCCCGGCGCGGGGACGGGGACGAGGGTGACGCCCTCGGCCCGCAGCACCCGCCGGGCGCCGGGCGGCACCGGCGCCCCGTGGGCGGCGGCGCGCACGACGTCGCGCAGGGCGGCCTCCAGCCGCGACCGGACGCCCCGTCCCGTCCCGGCGGCGTCGAGGGCCCGCTCGGCCGCGGCCACGTCGCCCCGGGACACGCACGCCATGGCCACCAGCCGGGCGAGGACCTCGGGCAGGAGCGCCGGCTGCTCCTGCTGGTCGAGGGCGGCCCTGGCCGTCGTGGCGACGACGAGCGCCTCGTCGGCCCGGCCGGCGGCCACCAGGTTCTCGACCCGGCGCACGAGCGTGTCGGCCACGTAGTTGGCGGCGTCGAGCGACCGGAACTCGGCGAGCGCCTCGTCGAGGAGGCGGTCGGCCTCGGCCGTGTCGCCGCCCCGCAGCGCCAGCCGGCTGAACGCGCTCGTGGTCATGGCCACGCCGCTGCCGTAGCCGGTCGCCCTGAACAGGCGCCTGGCCCGCTGGAGGAGCCGGGCGGCGTCCTCGAAGCGGCCCTGGTCGGTCAGCACCTCGGCCCGGTTGTTGGCCACGAGGGCCCCGCCGATGACGTCGCCGGCCCGCTCGTAGGCGGCCTCGCTGCCCTCGTAGAGGCCGAGGGCGTCCACGATCCGGCCCCGGTTGTAGGCCGACACACCTAGGTTCAGCAGCACGTTGCCGAGCCCGACGTTGTCCCCCAGCCGCTCGAAGCGCCGCCTGGCCGCCCGCCCGTGGACGGCGCTGCGGGGGTCGCCGATCTCGCTCAGCACCATCTCGGTCTGGAGGTGGGCCTGGGCGACGAGGCGGTCGTCGCCCGCCGTCGTGGCCGCGGCCAGCGCCGCCTGGCAGGCGGCCAGGGCGGCCCGCTGGCGGGCGAGGAAGTACAGCGTGAGGGCCCGGCCGAGCGACGACTCCGCCTCCAGGGCGGCCCTGGCGCGCGCCCCGAGGCCGGCGCCGGCCAGCGCGGCGTCGGCCCGGTCGTACCAGCGGAGCGACGCCCGGTAGCGGCCGGCCTTCTCGGCCACCCGGCCCTGGCGCACGGACAGGCGGACGACGGCGGGGACGTCGCAGCTGGCCTCGGCGGCGGCCAGCGCCCGCCCGTAGGCGGCCCGGGCCGCCGGCAGCCGGCCCAGCCGCTCCCGCACGTCGCCGAGGGCCTCGAGGACGGCGGCGGTG
>DASWMK010000015.1 GCA_036399815.1 Acidimicrobiales bacterium | reverse complement strand
TGGTGGAGCTGGATCTCGCTGACCGACGAGGTCGCCGCCATCCGCTTCCTGCTCGACCACGACGTGGCGGGGCCGGTCAACCTCACCGGCCCCGAGCCGGTCACCAATGCCGAGCTCACGAAGGTGCTCGGCCGCGTCCTCCACCGGCCCGCCGTCGTGCCCGTGCCCCGCTTCGGGCCGGCGCTCGTCCTCGGCCGGGAGGCGGCGGAGGAGATGGTGTTCGCGTCCCAGCGCGTCCTCCCCACCGTCCTCCGGCGAGAAGGGTTCTCCTTCGCCCACCCGACCCTGGAGCCGGCGCTGCGCGCCGAGCTCGGGCGGTAGGGCCGCCTACTTGGGCGCCATCCGCAGCGCGCCGTCGAGCCGGACGACCTCGCCGTTCAGGTAGCCGTTGGCCACCACGTGGAGGACGAGCGCGGCGTAGTCGTCCGGCCGGCCGAGGCGGTGGGGGAACACGACGGTCTCGGCCAGCGCCGCCCGCTGCTTCTCGGGGAGGCTGCCGAGCAGCGGCGTGTCGACCAGCCCCGGCGCGATCGTCACCACCCGCACGCCGACCGACGCGAGGTCGCGGGCGGCCGGCAGGGTGAGGCCGACGACGCCGCCCTTCGACGCCGAGTAGGCGATCTGGCCGATCTGGCCGTCGTAGGCGGCGATCGACGCGGTGTTCACGACGACCCCCCGCTCGCCGTCGTCCAGCGGCTCGGTGCGGGCCATCGCCGCGGCGGCGAGGCGCAGCACGTTGAACGTGCCGACGAGGTTCACGCCGACGACCTTCCTGAACACGTCGAGCCCGTGGGGCGAGCCGTCGCGGCCGACGGTGCGCTGGGCCCAGCCGATCCCCGCGCAGTTGACCGTGACCCGGAGCGGGCCGTCGCCGGCGGCCGCGTCGACCGCCGCCTGCACCTGCGCCTCGTCGGTGACGTCGGCGTGGACGAAGCGGCCGCCGATCTCGGCCGCCTTGGCCTCGCCCTTGTCGTCCTGCATGTCGACGATCGTGACGGTGGCGCCGGCGCCGGCCAGCGCGGACGCCGTCGCCCCGCCGAGGCCCGACGCCCCACCGGTGACGAGCGCGGCGACTCCCTGGAGGTCCATGGCGGCGGAGGCTAGCGAGCGCCGAGGACGGCCTGGCTCTGCAGCACGTGGGCCACCAGGCGGCCCTCGTCGTCGCGCACCTCGGTCTGCACGACGATGCTCGACCGCCCGGCGTGCACCACCGTGCTCGTGCCCTCCACCGTCCCGCCCCGCACGGCCCGGAAGAAGTGGGTGGTCGACTCGGTGGTCGCCGTCGACGCCCCCTCGGGCAGGCGGAGGAAGGCGCACACGGCGCCGAGCGTGTCGGCCAGGGTCACGAGGGCGGCCCCGTGGAGGACGCCGCCGCCCGTGCACCGCTCCGGGGCCCAGGCGAGGCGGCCGACGACGGCGTCGGGGCCGGCCGAGGTGATCTCCACGCCGCTGGCGGCGGCGAACGGCATCAGGGCGAGCAGGGAGGCGGGGTCGGGCGCGGTCACGGCCGCCGACCCTAGGGCTCAGCCGGGCAGGGTCTCGCCCCCGATGGGGGCCAACACCTCGCCGGTGTAGTAGCCGGACAGCCGCTCGGACGCGAAGAACACGTACGACGGGGCGATCTCGTCGGGCTGGGCGGCCCGCTCCATCGGCACCTGCTGGCCGAACGTCTCGGTCTTCTCCTCCGGCATGGTCGCCGGGATGAGCGGCGTCCACACCGGGCCGGGCGCCACGCAGTTCACGCGGATGCGCCGGTCGACGAGGGCCTGGGCCATCGCGTAGGTGAACGCGTTGATGGCGCCCTTGGTGGCCGAGTAGTCGATCAGGCCGGCGTTGCCCCGCAGGCCGTTGATCGAGCTGGTGTTGACGACGGCGGCGCCGTCGGGCAGGTGCTCGAGGGCGAACTTGGTGACCCAGAAGTAGCTGTAGATGTTCGTGCGGAACGTGCGGTCCCACTGCTCGGTCGTGATGTCGGCGAGCGAGTCGGCCGGGCGCTGGTAGGCGATGTTGTTGACGACCACGTCGAGCCCGCCCAGCTCGGCCACGGTGCGGTCGACGGCGGCCCGGCAGCTCTCCTCGACCGACAGGTCGCCGGCGATCGTCACGCACCGCCGGCCCTCGGCCTCGATCAGCTTGGCCGTGTGGGCGGCGTCGTCGTGCTCCTCGAGGTAGGCGATGGCGACGTCGGCGCCCTCCTTGGCGAAGGCGATGGCGACCGCCCGCCCGATGCCGGAGTCGCCGCCGGTGACGAGCGCCCGCTTGCCGGCGAGGAGCCCCCGTCCCTCGTACCCGCGCATCTCGTCGTGCGGCTCGGGGTCCATGTCGCCCGTCGACCCCGGGTAGTCGATGCTCTGGGGCGGGAACTCCCGGTCCTCGTCGCTCATGGCGGCGCGCCGTACCCGCCGGCGCCGGCCCTCACTCGCCGACGGCGCCGTCGATCCGCTCGCGCAGCAGGTCCGCGTGGCCGTTGTGGCGGGCGTACTCCTCGATCATGTGGACCAGCACCCACCGCAGGCACAGCTCCTCGCCCCAGCGGGGGTGGACGACGACGTGGTCCAGCTCCATGCCGGCGGTGATCTCCCTCGCCCGCTCGCACTCGGCCTGCCACGTCGCGAACGCCTCGTCCGGGTCGGCGGTGTCGACGTCGTCGAAGTCGCCGTCCTCGTTCTCCTTCGACCAGAACACGGGCGGCGCGTCCTCCCCGGCGAGCACGCGGCGGAACCAGCTGCGCTCGACGTCGGCCATGTGCCGCACGATGCCGAGCAGCGACATGCTCGACGGCGGGACGCCCCGCTCGGCCAGGCGCTCGGGCGCCACGCCGTCGCACTTCCACGCCAGGGTGGCCCGCTGGTAGTCGAGGAACGACGTCAGCGTCTCGCGCTCGCCGGCGACGAGGGCCGGTTCCGGTCGCTCCACGGCCATCAGGGCTCCAGTCGGTTGAGGTCGCGCGGGAACAGGGTCGTCTCCCTGATGTTCTGCGCGCCGACCAGGCGGGCCGTCCACCGCTCGAGGCCGAGCGCGAACCCCCCGTGGGGCGGCATGCCGTAGCGGAAGGCCTGGAGGTAGCCGGCGTAGTGCTCGGGGTCCTCGCCCCTCGCCCGCAGGGCCTCGACGTAGTCGTCGTAGCGGTGCAGCCGCTGGCCGCCGGTGATGAGCTCGAGGCCGCGGAACAGCAGGTCGAACCCGTTGGTCGAGCCCGGCCTGGTCGGGTCGGGGTGGGTGTAGAAGGGCCGCTTGGCGGCCGGGAAGCCGGTGACGAACACGAGCTCGGAGCCGTGCTCCCGCTGGGCCCAGTCGCACAGCCACCGCTCGTGCGCCGGGGCGAGGTCGGGCTCCTCGCTCAGGTCCTCGCCGGTGTCCTCCGAGATGAGGCGCTGGGCGTCCCAGAAGTGGACCTCGGGGATCACCGCGGGCACGTCGGGGAGCGCGACGCCGAGGCGGTCGACGGCGGCCGCCGCCTTCGTGCGCACGCCCTCGACCATCCCGGCGATCACGTCCCGCACGACGCCCATCACCGTGTGGTGGTCCTCGACGAAGCCCAGCTCCACGTCGAGGGACACGTACTCGGACAGGTGGCGGGCGGTGTCGTGGGGCTCGGCCCGGAAGACGGGGCCGACCTCGTACACCCGCTCGAACACGCCGACCATGATCTGCTTGTAGAACTGCGGGCTCTGGGCGAGGAACGCCGGCCGCCCGAAGTAGTCGATGCGGAACACGTTGGCCCCGCTCTCGGTGGCCGACGCCACGATCTTCGGCGTCTGGACCTCGGTGAAGCCGAGCCCGTCGAGGGTCGAGCGGAACCCGGCCACCGACGCCGCCGCGATCTCGAAGCCGGCCCGCAGGCGCGGGTGGCGGAGGGCGACGGTGGCGTGGTCGAGCACGGTCGGCAGGTTCGCCTTGACCTGGGGCCGGTAGAGGTCGAACGGCGGCAGGTCGACGCTCGGCGACACCAGCTCGACCGTCGGCGAGTGCACCTCCGCGCCCGACGGCGCCTGCTCGTTGGCCTCGACCCGGCCGACGACCTCGACCACGCTCTCGACCGGGATGCCGGCGACCTGCTCCATCACCTCAGGGTCGTCGATGACGACCTGGGCGAGGCCGCTCGCGTCGCGGAGGATGAGGAACGACACCTTGGCGAGGGAGCGGACACGGTGCACCCATCCGCTGAGGCGGACCTGCTGGTCGACGCGGGACGGGAGCTCGGCGGCCAGGGTGCGTTCCACGGGGGAGCGACCCTACCGCGGCGACTCGCGGGGCAGCGCGAACAGCGACGGCTGGGCTCGCCCCGCGCCGGCCCGGCGGAAGTGCTTGCCGAGCGTCTCCACCTGGCCCTGGTAGTTCGAGGCCAGCTCGGCGCCGTAGAGGCGGTCCGGCTCGGCCAGCATGCGCTCGAAGGTCAGCCGGCACACCCGCTGGCCGTGCTCGACCATGAACGCCACGTCGTGGGCCCTCACCTCGAGCGCGGCGCGCGAGCCGCGGAGCCCGCCGGCCTTGTCGTAGCCGAAGCCCGGGTCGAAGAACCCGGCGTAGTGGGTGCGCAGCTCGCCGGCCGTCGGGTCGTAGGCCGTCATCTCGGCGGCCAGGGTGGGCGGCACGGCGACGCGCTCCTCGGACAGCAGGAGGTAGAAGCGCTCGGGGGCGAGGACGACGCGGTCGCCCTCCTCCCGCACCACCGGCTCCCAGTACTCGTCGGGCTCGTAGGCCGCCACCCTGGCCATGTCGATCAGCGGGGCGTGCTCCCTCGCCCGGTAGCCGACCCGGCCGTCGGGGCCGTTGCGGAGGTCGAGGGTGAGGTACACGCCGTCGGTGGTCGGCAGGTTGCGGTAGTCGAACGGGCCCCGCCGCCCGTAGAGGATCGGGTCGCGGTCGTGGACCTCGCGCAGCTCCCGGTACGACACGGCGGGCGACCCGACGACGAGGCGCAGCTGGTTGAGCGCCAGGCCGGCCCGCACCCGGACGGTGAACGACAGCGGGACGACCTCGAGCCACAGCGGCCCCCGGTACTCCGGGCGGATCTCGTCGAACTGGTCGCTGTAGTCGGTGAGGACGCGGGTGAAGACATCGAGCCGGCCGGTCGAGCTCTTCGGGTTGGCCCTGGCCCGCACCCGCCTCGGCAGGTCGAGCCGCTCGACGAGGGGGATCAGGTAGGGCCGGTCCGTCTCGAGGACGGCGCCCTCCCCGGTGAGGTCGATCTCCTCGAACACGTAGTCCTTCAGGCGGCGCTCGACCTCGACGCCGCGGGGCAGGAAGCTGCACCTGACCCGGTAGGCGACGTCGCCGAGGTGGACGTCGACGCTGGCCGGCTGGACGGCGTCGAGGTCGCCGCCCCTGATCACGCCGGCCTCCACGGCCCGGCGCAGGTGCTGGCTCGGGAGGACGCCCTCCGACCCGGCGGGGAGGTCGAGCGGGCCGGCCGTCACGGCTCCGCAGCGTACCCAGGGCCGTCGACGAGGGCGGCCAGGCGCTTCGGGGCGACCGTGCGGTAGGCGTCGCGGAGGACGGCCTCCACCTCGGCCCAGTCGAGGGACCGGTCGAGGCGGAGGCCGACCCAGCCGCGGTGCCCGACGTAGGGCGGGACGAAGAAGCGGTCGGGCTCGGCCTCGACCAGCTCGGCCTGGGCGCCGGGCGGGGCCGGGCACCAGAGGGCGAGGCGGCCGTCGCCGTGGTGGTCGTCGAGGAACATGGCGAAGGTCGTCCTCCCCCGCACGAAGAACGCCGGCGAGCCGTGGCTCGGCCGCTCGGTCGCCTCCGGCAGGGCCAGGCAGATGCGGCGGACGCGGGCGAGGACGGCGTCGCTCACCTCGACAGTGTGGACGGCCCCCGTCCCATACTGGCGGCATGCCCGAGCTCGTGGTCGTGCCGCCGGCACCCGGGCCGCTCGTCCGCCCCGACGGGGCCCGCCGGCGCGACGAGCTCGACGACCTGGTGGACGAGCTGTTTCCGGACTCCGACGAGGGGCCGGGGTGGTTCGACGGCGTCCTCGTCGCCGGGGGCGGCGGGCTGACGGCGTGGGGCGCGCTGGCCGGCGGCCCGGCGATCGCCCTCGTGCTCGGCCCGGTCGCGCTGGCGCTCGGCTGCGTCCTGCCGGCGCGGGCGATGTGGCGGGCCGGCCGGCGCCGCCGCCGGGAGGCCACGCTGGGCCGGGGGCTGCCCCTCGACACCGCCGACCCGTCGACGGCCCGCCTGGTCGCCGCCTACGAGCGGCTGCTGGCGGCGGCCGGCGGGCAGCGGGCCGACGCCGTCGCCGCCGGGCACGGCGCGCTGAGCGAGGCGGCGTCGCTGCTGCGAGGCCGGCCGCCGTCGTCGGAGCGGGAGCGGTCCTACGTCGCCGAGCGGGCTGCGGCCATCGAGGA
>DASWMK010000014.1 GCA_036399815.1 Acidimicrobiales bacterium | reverse complement strand
GCCCGACTTCGCCGCCCGCCTGGCCCGACACCGGCGCGACGGTCCGACCCGACACGTCCGGCGGCAACGGGCGTCCGTCGTCGCCGCCTGCCTGGCCCGACACCGGCGCCACGGCCGGCCGACCCGACATCCCCGCAGGCGACGGACGCCCGACGTCCGCCGCGTGGCCCGACACTGCGCACACGTCGACGTCCGCCGCCTGGCCCGACGCCGGCGCTGCCGGCGCTCGGCTCGACGGGGGCGACGGGAACGGCACGGCCGGCACGCCCGCCCCGGTCGAGGCGGGCCGCACGAACGGGAACGGCACGGCCGGCGCCGATCACGGCGCCGCCGGCCCGGCACCGACCGCCAACGGGGCGGCCGCAGCGGTCGCCGTGCCCGGGGTGACGGGGACGCGCACCGGGCTTCCCGCCCCGACGGTGGCGGACCCGGCCGAGCCGGACGGGCCCGGCGAGCGGGAGGCGTCGCCGGCGGCCATGTGGGCCGCCGTGCGGGCCGAGCTCGACGCCGCCACGCCGGCGCCCTCCGCCGCCCCGGCGACGACCCCGCCGACCTCGCCGACCCCGACGCCGGCCGCTCCCCCGCCGCCGCCGCCGATCGTCCCGCTCACCAGGCGGGACCGCACGCCCGAGCCGGTCGAGACGAAGGTGGCCTGGCCGGCCGTCGTCTGCATCGTGCTCGTCTTCGCCATGGCCGCCGCCGTCGCCATGCTGTGGCGCCAGACCGACCGGCTGGCGGCCGACCAGCGGGCGGCGGAGGCCGAGGCCGCCGACCTGCTCCTCCAGCTGCGCCAGCAGGTCGAGGACCAGAACCAGATGGCGAGCGGGATCAACGACCGCCTCCAGAGCGTCGAGGCGAGGACCTCGGACACCCCCGACAACGCCGAGGTGGCGGCGCTGGTCCGCCAGGCCGTGTTCAAGGTCGTCGCCGGCCCCGCGCAGGGCTCGGGCTTCTTCCTGAGCGAGGGCGAGCGCAGCGACGTGCTCGTGACGAACTTCCACGTCGTCGCGGAGGCCTGGGACGCCGGGGTCCGGGAGGTCGAGGTGGTCAGGGCCGACGGTCTCGTGCTCCCGGGGACCATCGAGGACGTGAACGCCGACGTCGACCTCGCCCTCATCCACGTCGCCGACCCCCAGCCCGCGCTGCGGCGGGCCGACGCCGACCCGAAGGTCGGGGACGGGGTGATGGCCATCGGGTCGCCCCAGGGCCTCGACGGCTCGGTGTCGACCGGCATCGTGTCCGCCGTGCGCAACGAGGGCGGCTACCGGTTCATCCAGTTCAGCGCGCCGGTCAGCCCGGGGTCGAGCGGCGGGCCCGTCGTGAACGCCACCGGCGAGGTCATCGGCGTCACGGTGGCCAAGCTCGTGGGCGACGGGGTGGAAGGCGTGTCGTTCGCCATCCCGATCGGGTATGTCTGCACGGCGGTCGGCCACTGCGACTGAACCGGCACGCCGGTTACGCTCCGCCAGCGGACGGCCATCCCGGCCCCACCGTCACACGGGGGTGTGCGAGCAGTGGCTGAGTCGATCACCATCACGGACAACCGGACGGGCGAGTCCATCGAGATCCCCATCCGGGACGGCGGGGTGGACGCGACGGAGTGGCGCAAGCTCCTCCCGGGGGTGTGGTTCCACGACCCCGCGTACATGACGACGGCGGCGACCGCGAGCTCGATCACCGAGCTCGTCGGCGACCAGGGCATCCTCCGCTACCGGGGCTTCCCGATCGAGCAGCTGGCCGAGCAGTCGACCTACCTCGAGGTGGCGTACCTGCTGCTCCACGGCGAGCTGCCGACGCGGGAGGCCTACGACCAGTGGGTCCACGACGTCACCTACCACACGTTCATCCACGAAAACGTGCGCAAGCGGTTCATGGAGGGCTTCCACTACGACGCCCACCCCATGGGGATGCTCGTCTCCGCCGTGGCGGCGCTGTCGACCTTCTACCAGGAGGCCAAGGACATCGCCGACGAGGACGTGCGGATGAAGCAGATCACGCGCCTCATCGCCAAGATGCCGACCCTCGCCGCCTGCGCGCACCGGTTCAGCGTCGGGATGCCGTTCGTCTACCCGGACAACTCGCTCCCCTACGCGGCGAACTTCCTGTCGATGATGTGGAAGGTGGCCGAGCCGCGGTACGAGGCCGACCCCGCGCTCGTCCGGGCCCTCGACGTGCTGTTCATCCTCCACGCCGACCACGAGCAGAACTGCTCGACGACGGCCATGCGGGTCGTCGGCAGCTCCCACGCCGACCCGTACTCGTGCACGGCGGCGGCCTGCGCGGCGCTGTACGGGCCGCGGCACGGCGGCGCCAACGAGGCCGTCATCCGCATGCTGACCCAGATCGGGTCGCTCGAGAACGTGCCGGACTTCATCGCCGCCGTGAAGTCGGGCAAGGGCCGGCTCCAGGGCTTCGGCCACCGGGTCTACAAGAACTACGACCCGAGGGCGAGGATCATCAAGCGGACGGCCGACGAGGTGTTCACCGTCACCGGCAAGAACCCGCTCCTCGACATCGCGCTGAAGCTCGAGGAGGTCGCCCTCGCCGACGAGTACTTCACGAGCCGCAAGCTGTACCCGAACGTCGACTTCTACTCGGGGCTGATCTACCAGGCGATGGGCTTCCCGGTGGAGATGTTCCCGGTGCTGTTCGCCATCCCGAGGACGTCCGGCTGGCTGGCCCACTGGCTCGAGCTCCTCGAGCAGGACCAGAAGATCGCCCGCCCGCGCCAGCTGTACATCGGCGCCGACGAGCGGCCGTACGTCCCGATCGACCAGCGCTGATCCCCGCGGCCCCGGTCCCGGGCCGGCCGCCGGCACCGCCGCCCTGGCACCCGAGGCCGCCGTGGCCGCCGGCACCACCGTGGCCCGGCTGGTGGCGGCGGCCGCCGACGGTGGCCGGCGCGGGCGACCGGGCCGGGGCCCGCGCCGTGGACGCCATCCCGGAGGCGCTGATCGCCCTCGTCGGGTTCCTGCTCGCGCCCGACGACCGGCCGATGGTCGGCGTCGCCCTCGGCGTGCTGCTCGTCGCCGCCTGGGAGACCGTGTGGCTGGCGACCGCCGGCGCCACCCCCGGCAAGCTGGCGTGCGGCCTGCGCGTCCGCCAGGTGGACCGCTCGGGCGGGGTCGCCTGGGCGACGGCGGCCCGCCGGGGCCTGGTCGTCGCCGCCCTGGAGGCGACCCTGGTCGGCATCCCCGTGCTCGTCGCCTCCGTGCTGCTGGCCCCGCTGCGCCGGGGCTTCCACGACCGCCGGGCCGGCACCGTCGTCGTCGAGGCCGGCCTGGCGTCGGTGGCGACGGCCGACCTGCCCGCCCTCGGCCGGCGCGAGCGCCGCTCCCGAGCCACGCCGTTCGGCCTGGCCGCCCCGCCCGACCGCCGCTTCGCCGCCCGCATGGCCCGCCTGGAGGGAGCGGCCCCGCTGATCGGCGCGCTGGTCGCCCTCCTCGCCGCCATCCAGCTGGCCGAAGGGCTCGGCCTCGTGGCGGCCGCGTCCGTCGGGTGGCTGGCCGTGTTCGTCGTCGACGAGACGGCCAGGGTGGCGGCCGCCGGCGCCAACCCCGGCCACGCCGCCGAGGGCCTCCGGGTGGTCGACGTCCGCACCGGCCGGGCGCCCGGGGTCGGCCGCTCGCTCGTGCGGGCCGCCGTCCTCGCCCCGCTGCTCTACGTGCCGCCCCTCCAGCTCGTCCTCGGCATCTGGGTGGCCCGCTCCCGCTTCTGGCGCGGCCCGCACGACCTGGCCGCCCGCACCGTCGTCGTGCAGACGGGCACGTCGGCGGCGTGGGGCTGAGCGGTGGCCGTCCCCCTCCGCGACGAGCTGCCCACCCGGCGCCGCCCGGTCGCGACCTGGCTGCTGCTCGCCGTCAACGTGCTGGTGTTCCTGTTCCTCCAGCCGCCCCCGTTCCAGGGCGGCGGCATCGACCTCGAGACCGTCACCCTCGACCCGGCCGACGAGCGGGAGGCCGTGGAGTTCGTCTACCGCTTCGGGGTGGTGCCGTGCGAGATCGAGCACGGCGAGGCCCTCGAGGAGGGCCCGGAGTGCGACGGCGTGCCCGAGGCGACGCCGGAGGGCAAGAACGTGTGGCTGTCGCTCCTCACCCACCAGTTCCTGCACGGCTCGGTGAGCCACCTCGTCGGCAACCTGCTGTTCCTCTGGGTGTTCGGCCCGAAGGTGGAGGACCGGATGGGCCCGCTGCCCTTCCTCGCCTTCTACGTCGTCGCCGGCGTGCTGGCCATGCTCGGCTGGAGCGCGACGAACTGGGGCGGCGCGACCCCGGCCATCGGCGCGTCGGGCGCCATCGCCGGGGTGATGGGCGCCTACCTCGTGCTCCACCCCCGGTCGCGGGTGCTGACGTTCGTGCCCGGCTTCGTCACCCAGGTCGTGTGGGTGCCGGCGTTCGTGCTGCTCGGCCTGTTCTTCCTCGCCCAGTTCCTCACGCCCGACCTCGCCGAGGTGGCCTGGGAGGCGCACGTGGCCGGCATGGTGGCCGGCGCCCTGCTCGCCCTCGCCCTCTGGCGCCGGGGCGCGGCCGCGCCGCCGCCCGCGCTGCTCACCGGCCCGTCCCCCTGGCCCGACGACCGCCGCCCCCGGCGGGCGACGGGCGACGCCGGGGGGACGATCGTCGACTACCTGCTGGCCGTCGCCATCGTCGCGGTCGCCTGCGTGGTGGCGGCGGTCGTGCTCATCGGCCGGGGCGGCTGACCGCCCCGGCGGACCGCCACCGGGACCCGCCCGCTCGGGCCACCGCTCACCCGTTCGGGTCGACGCGCCCTCAGGGGGCTACGGGGGCCACGTCCAGCAGGATCTTCCCGACGTTCGCGTTCGACTCCATGTGCTGGTGGGCGTCGGCCACCCGGTCGAGGGGCCAGCGGGCGTCGACGACCGGCCGCAGCAGCCCCCGGTCGAACAGCGGGAGCACCTCGTCGGCGAACCGCCGGGTGGCGGCGATCTTCTCCTCCACGGGGCGGGCCCGCAGGACGGTGCCGACCAGCGCGGCCCGCTTGGGCAGCAGCGACCCCGGCGAGAACGCCACCGGCCGGGGGTCCATGGCCCCGACCTGCACGATGCGGCCCCGCACGGCCACGGCCTCCACATTGCGGGGCAGGTAATCGCCGCCGACCACGTCGAGCACCACGTCGGCGCCCCGCCCGCCCGTGAGCTCCCGCACGGCGGCGACGAAGTCCTCGCTGCGGTAGTCGACGGCCAGGTCGGCGCCGAGCTCGCGGCACCGGTCGAGCTTCCCGGCCGACGCGGTGACGACCACGCTGGCGCCGATCGCCCGGCACAGCTGGATGGCCGCCGTGCCCACGCCGGACGCGCCGGCGTGGACGAGCGCCGTCCGCCCGCTGGTGAGCCCGCCCTGGACGACGAGCGCGTCCCAGGCGGTGAGGAACACCTCCGGGACGGCGGCCGCGTCGCCCAGGCCCACGCTCGCCGGGACGGGCATGGTCTGGCGCTCGTGCACGGCGAGGCGCTCGGCGTAGCCGCCGCCGGTGACGATGCCCATCACCTCGTCGCCGACGGCCACGCCGGTGACCCGCTCCCCGGCCGCCGCCACCCGCCCGGCGTACTCGAGGCCGGGGATCTCGTGGCCGGCGAAGGACGGCCCGGCGTAGAGGCCCCGCCGCTGGAGCAGGTCGGCCCGGTTGAGGGCGGTGGCGACGACGTCGACGACCACCTCCTCCGGCCCCGGCTCGGGGTCGGGCACGTCCCGCAGGACGAGCACCTCGGGCCCGCCGTAGCCGTCGAGCACGACCGCGCGCATCAGCGCTCCTCCTCGTCGAGGTCCAGCACGAAGCCCAGCAGGGGGATGGTGGGGACGGGGGTGAAGTCCAGCTCGGGCGCCCGGCGGAAGCCGACCCGGTCGTAGATGCGGTGGGCGGCCCGCATCCACGGCGTGCTGTGCAGCACGATCCGCCGCACCCCCGTCGCCCTGGCCCGCGCCACGCAGGCCCGCACGAGCGCGGTGCCGACCCCCCTGCCCTGCGCCTCGGGGACGACGGCCAGCATCCTGATGCCGGCCTCGTCGTCGCCGTCGAACTCGGCCGACGGGCTCGACGGGTCGGGCACGTACGTGACCCCGCCGAGCAGGCGCCCGTCCTCGACGGCGACGAGCACCACGTCGCCGGCGGCCAGGCGGGCGGCCACGTCCCGCACCTCGGCGACGTAGCGGTCCTCGAGCACGCCGTCCTCCAGCGCCTCGTAGGCGGTGATGGTCAGGTCGGCCAGGGCGGCGTGCTCGTCCTCGCGCACGTCGCGCACGTCGACGGTCATCCGAGCCGCCGCACGTCGGGCAGGGCCGGGCCGGCCGGGGCGGGCGCGACCGTGGCCCGCACGTCGACCACCACGGCCCCGTCGGCCGAGGCGATCACCGGGTTGCAGACGACCTCGGCCAGCTCGGGCACGGCGTCGGCCAGGTGGGCGAGGCGCAGGAGCAGGTCGGCCAGGCCGGCCCGGGCCCCGTCGGGCACGGGGCCGGGGGCGGCGGCCACCAGCCGGTCGGCGTCGAGGTCGGTGAGGGGGACGGCCCCGGCGACGTCGGCCGGGCCGCCGGGCGCGGCGCCCGCCCCGCCAGGGCCGACGACGACGACCGGCCCGACGGCGGCGGCCTGGCGGACGGTGACGGCGAGGTCGACCCCCGGGGTGACCATCTCCTGGACGACGGCCGGCCGCATGGCGTCGCCGAGGGCGGCCGCCATCCGCTCGTAGGCGGACCGCACCTCCTCCGGCCCGGTGACGTCGAGGGCCAGCCCGCCGGCCTCGGTCTTGGCCAGCGCGGGGAGGCCGGTCGCCTTCACGGCCACCGGGCGGCCGAGCTCGCCGGCCGCCGCCACCGCCTCGTCCGCCGACCGCACGAGCACGCTGCGGGCCAGGCGGACGCCGGCCGCGGCGAGCAGGGCGAGCGCCCCGTCGACCGGCAGCACGCGGCCCCCTGGGTGGGCGTCGAGCTCGGCGGCGACGAGCGCGGCCGCGGCGCCGGCGTCGAGCCCGTCGGGGACGACCTCCCGGCCGGCCGGGCGCGACCGCCACTCGCCGTAGAGCGCGACCCGGGCGAGGGCGAGGGCGGCGTCGTCGGGGAACGTGAACGCCGGCACCGGCGCCTCCCGCCGCTGCGCCGGCGCGAGCGCCCCGAAGCACGAGACGACCACCGGGAAGCGGCCGGCGGCGGCGCCGGCCACGGCGGCCACCACGTCCGCCGGCGGGGTGTCGACGTGGGGGGCGTACAGCACCACGGCCGAGTCGGCCTCGCCGCCGTCGGCCACCGCGGCCACGGCCGCGCCGTAGTCCGCCGCCGACGGCATGGGCGGGAGGACGACGGTCGCCGCCACCGCCAGGCCGGCCCTGGCCGACACCTCGGCGGCCATCGCCGCCGGCCCGTCCGCGTTCGACACGACCGCCACCCGCCGCCCGGCCGGCACCGGGTGGCCGTCGAGCACGGTGGCGACGTCGAACATGCGGTCCAGGCTGTCCACCCGGATCACGCCGAGCTGGCCGAGCACCTCGCTGTGCGCGCCGGCCCCGGCGACGGCCACGACCGGCTTGGTCCTCGCCATGCGGCGGACGATGCGCACGAACTTCCGGGGGTTGCCGAACGACTCGAGGTAGAGCAGGACGACGGCCGTCCGCTCGTCGCCCTCCCAGAACTGGAGCACGTCGTTGGCGCTCAGGTCGGCCTTCGACCCGGCGTCCACGAACGCCGACACCCCGATGCGGCGCTCCCGCAGCCGCTCGAGGATGGCGGCGCCGAGCGGGCCGGACTGCGAGCAGCACGCCACCCGGCCGGGCACGGGCGCGATCGGGGCGAACGTGGCGTGCAGGCGGACGGCCGGGTCGGTGTTGACGAGGCCGAGCGACGCCGGGCCGACGACCCGCATGCCCGAGCCCCTGGCCCTCGCCACCAGCCCGGCCTCGTCCTCCACCCCGCTCGTCACGACGACGACGGCCCGCACCCGCTTGGCCGCGCACTCGTCGACCACGCCGGGGACGGCGGCCGGGGGGACGGCGACGACGGCGAGGTCGACGTCGTCGGGCACGTCGAGCACGCTCGGCCAGGCCCGCACGCTGCCCACGTGGTGGGCGTTCGGGTTGACCGGGTAGGCGGCGCCCTCGAACCCGTTGGCCAGCAGGTTGCGGAACAGCTCGTGCCCGACGGTGCCCGGCCGCCGGCCGGCGCCGACCACGGCGACGGTCCTCGGGGCCAGCGCCCGCGCCACCGACCGGGCCTCGGCCTGGTGCTCCCTGGCCTCGATCACCGCCCGCGACGCCTCGCTCGGCTCGAGCCCCAGCTCGACCTCGACGAGGCCGTCGGCGAAGCGGCTGCTCGTCCGGAACCCGGCCGCCCTGAACACGTCGAGCATCCGCCGGTTGGACGGCAGGACGGTGCCGGCGAACTCGGTGATGCCGACCTCGCGGGCGGCGGCGACGAGGTACTCGAGCAGCACGGTGCCGATGCCCCGGCCCCGGTGGGCGTCGTCGACGGCGAGGGCGACCTCGGCCCTGCGCCCCTCCAGCCGGTCCCACCCGGCGATGCCCACGAGCTCGTCGTCGAGCAGGGCGACGAAGGCCATGCGGTCCTCGTGGTCGACGGTCGTGAACCGCTCGACCTGGCGGGCGGACAGGGCGGGCAGGGCCGTGAAGTAGCGGAGGTAGATGCTCTCGGGCGACTGGCGTCCGTGGAAGCGGACGAGGCGCTCGGCGTCCTCGCTGCGCACCGGGCGGACGTGCGCGGTCCCCCCGTCCGCGAGGGCCACGTCGCCCTCCCACTCGACCGGCGTGGCCACGGCGGGGAGGCTACCGCCGGGTGCCAGACTGGTCGCCGTGACCCAGGCCACCCCCGACGACCCGCTCGCGTCCCCGGTCGAGGTGCCGGTGGCCGGCGGCCGCCTGCACGTCGCCACCACCGGCCCGGTCGAGGACCGGCCCCTGGCGCTGTGCGTCCACGGCATCACGTCGTCGTCCCGGGCCTGGACGCTGGTGGCCGCCCACCTCGACGGGGCCGGCGTGGCCGTCGCCGCGCCCGACCTGCGGGGCCGGGCGGCGAGCAACGGCCTGCCCGGCCCGTTCGGGATGGCGGCCCACGCCGCCGACCTCGTCGCCGTCCTCGACCACCTCGGCGTCGACCGGGCCGTGGTCGCCGGCCACTCGATGGGCGCCTACGTCGTCGCCCGGCTGGCCGCCGACCATCCCGACCGGGTGGCCGGCGTGGTGCTGGTCGACGGCGGCCTCCCCCTCCCCCGCCCCGCCGGGCTCGACGGCGACGTCCAGGCCGCGCTCGACGCCATCCTCGGGCCGGCCATCGCCCGCCTGCGCCAGACGTTCGCCTCGGAGGACGAGTACGTCGGGTTCTGGCGGGCCCACCCCGCCTTCGCCGAGCCGGGCGCGTGGGGCCCGGCCGTCGAGGCCTACGCCCGCTACGACCTGGCCGGCGAGCCGCCCGCCCTGCGGTCGAGGGTGTCGGAGGAGGCGGTCCGCGTCGACGGCGCCGAGCTGCTCGTCGACGAGGCCGGCCAGGTGGCCGCGCTGCGGTCCCTGGCCGGCCCGGTCGTGCTGCTGCGGGCGCCGGCCGGCCTGCTCGGCTCGCCGCCGCCGTTCGTCCCCGCCGACCTGGCCGACGCCGCCGCCGCCGACGTGCCGGCGCTCACGGTGGCGACCGTCGAGGGCACGAACCACTACACGCTGACCCTCGCCGAGCCCGGCGCGTCGGCCGTCGCCGACGCCATCCGCGGTCAGGTGGGCGCGTGACGGCCGCCACCCTCTAGGCTGAGGGGGCGCGGGGCACCTTCTGCTCCAATCCTGGGAGGGATCACTTGATGACGATTGACGACCGGTCGTCGACGCGCGCCCGCGGGCGCCGTCGGTGGCTCGGCCTGGCGCTGGCCGGTGCCATCGCCGCGACCATGGCGGCCACGGCGCCGCTGGCGGAGGCGCAGTCCTCCACCACCTCGGCGGGCACGACGACCGTGCAGGTCCTCGGGCTCAACGACTTCCACGGCAACCTCGACCCGCCCACCGGCTCGTCCGGCCTGGTCGAGGGCACCGCGGCGGGCGGCGCGCAGTTCCTCGCCACCCACGTGAACCGCCTCGAGGACGCCCACGCCGGGCCGTCCATCGTCGTCTCCGCCGGCGACCTCGTCGGCGCCAGCCCCCTCCTGTCGGCCCTGTTCCACGACGAGCCGACCGTCGAGGCGATGAACCGCATCGGGCTCGACGTCAACGGCGTCGGCAACCACGAGTTCGACGAGGGCGCCACCGAGCTGCTGCGCATGCAGAACGGCGGCTGCCACCCGGTCGACGGCTGCATCGACGGCACGGGCTTCGGCGGCGCCGAGTTCGAGTTCCTGGCCGCCAACGTCGTCAACCACGAGACGGGCCAGCCCCTGTTCGCGCCGTTCACCGTCCGCCACCTGGGCGACGTCGACGTCGCCTTCATCGGCATGACGCTCCAGGACACCCCGACGATCGTCGACTCGGCCGGCATCCGCGGCTGGGACTTCCTCGACGAGGCCGAGACGGCCAACGCGCTCGTGCCCGTGCTGAAGGGCATGGGGGTCGAGACCATCGTCGTGCTCCTGCACGAGGGCGGCTTCCCGACCGGCGGCTACAACTCGTGCCCCGGCATCTCCGGCCCGATCGTCGACATCGTCAACCACTTCGACGACGAGATCGACGCGGTCATCAGCGGCCACACCCACACCGCCTACAACTGCGTCATCGACGGCCGCCCGGTCACCAGCGCGGCGTCGTTCGGCCGGATCATCACCGACCTCGACCTGACCATCGACAACGCCACCAACGAGGTCGTGTCGGTCAGCGCCGTCAACCGCATCGTCACCCGTGACGTGCGCCCGTCCACCGCCGTGGTCAAGCTGGTCGACCGCTACCGGGCCATCGCCGCCCCGCTGGCCAACCGGCCCATCGGCTCGATCACCGCGAACATCACGCGGGCCCAGAACGCGGCCGGCGAGTCGGCCCTCGGCGACGTCATCGCCGACGCCCAGCTGGCCTCGACCGACGGGGCCGACGAGGGCGGCGCCATCGCCGCCTTCATGAACCCCGGCGGCATCCGGGCCGACCTCACCTACGCGTCGAGCCCGGCCGGCGAGGGCGACGGCGTCGTCACCTACGGCGAGGCGTTCACCGTCCAGCCGTTCGGCAACACGCTGACCACGCTCACCCTGACCGGCAGCCAGATCGACACCATGCTCGAGCAGCAGTGGTGCGGGCAGGTGTCGCCCCGCATCCTCCAGGTGTCGAACGGGTTCACCTACTCGTGGTCGGCCTCGGCGCCGGCCTGCAACCGGGTCGACGCGTCGACGATCGCCGTCAACGGCGTGGCCATCGACCCGAGCGCCAGCTACCGGGTGACGGTGAACAGCTTCCTCGCCGGCGGCGGCGACGGGTTCACGGTCCTCAACCAGGGCACGAACCGGCTCGGCGGCCTGGTCGACGTCGACTCCTTCGAGGATCACCTCGTCGCCAACTCGCCGGTCGCCCCCGGCCCGCAGAACCGCATCACGCTGGTCCCGTAGTAGCGGGAACGCTCCGCCGGCCGGTAGACCACCGGCCATGACGAGCACCGAGCGGACCGGCTCCCCCGTGGAGCCGGTCCGCTTCGCGTCCCGGGAGGGGCGGCTCGTGCTCGCGGCCACCGTGCTCGGGTCGGGGGTCGCCTCGCTCGACGCCACGGTGGTCAACGTCGCCCTCCCCCGCATCGGCGAGGACCTCGGCACCGGCCTCGCCGGCCTCCAGTGGACGGTCAACGCCTACCTGCTGACCCTCGCCGGCCTCCTCCTGCTCGGGGGCGCGCTGGGCGACCGCCTCGGGCGGCGGCGGGTCTTCGTCGCCGGCGTGGTGTGGTTCGCGGCGGCGTCGCTGCTGTGCGCCGTGGCCCCGAGCGCCGGGCTGCTCGTCGGCGCCCGGGCCCTCCAGGGGGCCGGCGCCGCGCTGCTGACCCCGGGCAGCCTGGCCATCATCGAGGCGACGTTCCACGCCGAGGACCGGGCGGCGGCGATCGGCGCCTGGTCCGGCCTCGGCGGGGTGACGACGGCGATCGGCCCCTTCGTCGGCGGCTGGCTGGTCGACGTGGCGACGTGGCGGCTCGTTTTCCTGCTGAACCTGCCCCTCGCCGCCGTCGTCGTCTGGATCGCCGTCCGCCACGTGCCCGAGACCCGGCGCTCGGCGGCGGCGACCGGTCCGATCGACGCGGCCGGCGCCGTCCTGGCCGCGCTCGCCCTGGCCGGGGTGAGCTGGGCGCTGATCGAGGGGCCTGGGCGGGGATGGGACGGCGCGACGCTCGCCGCCCTCGCCGGCGGGGTGGTGGCCGGCGGCGCGTTCGTGGCCAGGGAGCGGCGGGCGGCCGACCCGATGCTGCCGCTCGGCGTGTTCTCGTCCCGGCAGTTCTCGGCGGCCAACGCGGTGACGTTCGTCGTCTACGGCGCGCTCGGCGCCTCGATGTTCCTGCTGCCCATCCAGCTCCAGCGGGTCGTCGGCTTCTCGGCCCTGGCCGCGGGCACGGCGCTGCTGCCGATGACCGCGCTGCTGCTGCTCCTGTCGGCCAGGGCCGGCCGGCTGGCCGCCCGCCTCGGGCCCCGCCTGCCGATGGCGCTCGGGCCGGTCGTCGCCGGCGCCGGCCTCGCCCTGCTCGTGCGCGTCGGGCCGGGCAGCACCTACGTGGCCGACGTGCTGCCCGCCGTCGTCGTCTTCGGCCTCGGCCTGGCCCTCACCGTGGCCCCGCTCACGGCGACCGTGCTCGGCGCCGCGCCGGTGGAGCACGCCGGCGTGGCGTCGGCGGTGAACAACGGCGTGGCCCGGACGGCCGCGCTGCTGGCGGTGGCGGCCGTGCCGACGCTGGCCGGGATCGCCGGCGGGACCACCGGCGCGGCCGACGTCGCCGCCTTCTCCGACGGCTTCCACACGGCCGCGCTGATCACGGCGGGCATGGCCGTCGCCGGCGGCCTGCTGGCCGCGGCGACGATCCGCGACCCCGACCGGGCGGTCGCCCCCCGGCCCGCCGTCGCCGACGACCACCACTGCCCCCTCGACGCCCCACCCCTGCGCCGCTCGGCCTAGCTCCTCCGCACGCCCGGCCGCGTGCGCCCAGGTCGGGACAAGCAGCGCGGAAGGGGCGACTATCCTCACCCGGACAAGGAGGGGGCATGACGGGTGCCGGTGGGTCGCGGCCCGGGTCGGCCGCGAGCACGGCGTTGCGGGCCGGCCCGTTCGACGACCCGGACCGCTACGAGCTGATGGAGGTGCGGTCGCGCGGCGGCGAGGGCGAGCTGTGGCGGGGCGCCGTCCGCGTGGATGGCGTCGCCTTCCCCGTCGCCGTGAAGGTCATCCACGAGCGCCACCTGGGCGAGATCGCCCAGTGGCGCCAGCGGTGGCGCCAGCAGGCGGAGGTGGTGCGGTCGCTCGACCACCCGGCGCTGGTGAAGGTGCGGGAGGTGTTCGACGGCCCCGTGCCGCACGGTCCCGGCGCCGCCGACCCGAGGCAGCCGACGCTGTACCTGGTGATGAACTGGGTCGCGGGGGCGACGCTCGGCGAGTGGGTGTCGAGGAGCCCGGATCGCGACCTGCTCGACGTGGTGCGGATCGTCGCGAAGGTCGCCGCCGCCGTCGACTACCTCCACAGCGGCAGCGTCGCCGGCTACCCGATCCTCCACCGGGACATCAAGCCGGCGAACGTGATCGTCAACGGGGCGTCGGCCACGCTGGTCGACTTCGGGTTCGTCCGGCTCGTGCAGTCGGCGCCCGTCTCGATCGCCGGCACCCCGGCGTACCTCGCGCCCGAGCTGCTCGGCGGCGCGCCCTACACCGAGGCGGCCGACCGCTACGGCCTCGGCGCGACGGCGTTCTTCGCCATCACCGGTGAGCCGCCGGTCACCGGCGACAACACCAGGAACCGGGCCACCCTCGTGGCCGCGGCGACGATCGGCGGGCGGGAGGAGCTCGCCGACCACGTCCTCGCGATGATGAGCCTCGATCCGGCCCGCCGCCCGACCTCGACGCTCGAGTGGGCGCAGGCGCTGGCCGCCCGAGCCGTGT